>NC_009135.1:1500000-1780761 GCF_000016125.1 Methanococcus maripaludis C5 | reverse complement strand
TCACTTAATTTTTGCTTAATTATAGATTAATTTTTTTGTATTTATCATTATCGATAATTATAATAAAGACGGCCAATCTGTCATTATTTTTCATTAAAAACATCTATCACGATTTATAATGAGCAAATATCTATATATAGGGAGTATTTCATAGTAATACCTAACAGAAGGTGAAATTATGATAAATACCAAAGTCAAAACAACGGACTTAGAACTAAAAGAAATCGATGAAATTTCAAACGACCTTAAACGGCCATACAGGGGAAACAATACAATAAAATACGCAGCTTACGCATTCAACATTATGGTAATTGCATCTATCATCTTACACTAATTTAAAAAAGAAATTATTTAAGATTTTTGCCCATGTACGGACCTACTCTTTTGTACCTTAGTTTTTTATAGTATTCCCGGACTCCAATTCCACTGTTGATCAACATCTGGTCTTTTTCGAACTCTTCTTTCGCAATTTTCTCAGCTTCATCAATTAAAAGTCTTCCATAACCTTTGTGCTGCCATGAAAGTTCTTTTGAATTACCTTCGAGTTCTTTCTGCTGTCCGCAAACATGAACCTGCCTTATGAGTGCAGATTTATCGGTTATTTCTTTTCTAAATGGATTATTTGGAATTCTAAGTCTTAAGTATCCAATTAAAAGATCGTTTTTGGTGTCTTCAAACGATAAAAATATCTCTTTTCCACCACTTGATTCATAATCTTCCCTGCATAGGGTAATACTTTCTAAATCAGGTTTTATTCCTTTTTTGTATGTAACATGGCCAACTTCTCTGCACCGTATACATTTACATTTTATTTCTTTTTCTTCCAAATTATTATAAACGAGCTCTCCAAGGTTACTTTTCTTAACGCCTGCATCAATTACAGTTACAGGAATATCTCTTTGAATTCTTGAGGTCCTGACCCATTTTGGCATGATTGATTTTCCATATGTAATAACATCTACTGCCTTTTCGTCAGTCATTGGATCAAATTCTCCACTCTGCCACAATTCATAGACTTCTGTTCCTGGAATTACGAGGCAGGGATAAAATTTAATCAAGTCAGGTTTGAAGTTTGGATTTTCAAATACGGTTTTAATTGTTTCTTTATCCAGTTCTGGAGTTGTCTTTGGAAGTCCAGGGATTAAATGGTATGAAACCTTTAATCCACTATCTTTTAAAAGCTGGGTTGCTTTAATTGATGCATCAGTTCCGTGTCCTCGTTTTACAAACTCTAAAACTTCGTCATTTGTGCTTTGAATTCCAAGTTCGACTCGGGTAGTTCCAAGTTTAAGCATTTCATTGATTTCTTTTTCGTTGCAGTAATCAGGCCTTGTTTCAAGAGTAAGTGCAACACACCTGTGCTTTGCAGTTTCGTTTTTTTCCTGTGCCTTTTCAAGTGTTTCTGAAACTTCACCATTCATTGCATCAAGACATCGTTTTATGAAATTTTCCTGATATTCAATGTCTCTTGCAGGAAAAGTTCCACCCATTATTATCAGTTCTACTTTATCTGTCGGGTGACCTACTTTCTCAAGTTGCGAAAGTCTTTCACTGGTCTGAACGTATGGATCAAAGTTATACATCACTCCCCGCATTGTTGCAGGTTCTTTTCCAGTGTAACTCTGTGGAACATCTCCAAAATTACTTTCCTTTCCGCCAGGGCAGAACGAACATTTTCCATGAGGACAGGGTTCAGGTGAAGTCATCACTGCAACTACTGCAACACCCGAAAGTGTTCTTATTGGTTTTTTTCTTAAAAGGGGAAGTAATTCCTTTTTTTCTTCTTCTGAAGCCTGACTAATAATATCTGAATTTGGAGGGAATCCCACATTTAAATTAAATTTACGAAGACATCTCGCCTTGATATCCTCTACCTTTTGTTTTTTCCTCTTTGGATCCAGATCCTTTATTTTTTCCTTTTCAACTAAAAGATTAGAAATGATGCATCGTATAAATTCTGAATAGTCGCTCAAAAAATCACCTGTCTCGGCATGAATAAACAGTAATATATAAAAACAGAATATAACTTTATTAAGTAATTCTTATTCGATTATCTTATTAAATTATATTTATGTTTATCTTTTTACTGAAATTGGTGGTTTTATGAGAGCTTTTCTAATCGGCAGGTGGCAGCCATTTCACAAGGGGCATTTGGAAATAATAAAAAAGATTTCGAAAGAAGTTGACGAAATTATCATCGGTATTGGTAGCTGTCAAAAAAGCCATACTTTAACAGACCCGTTCACTGCGGGAGAAAGAATGATGATGATTACAAAAACCCTTGAAAATTACGATATAAACTATTATGCAATTCCAATTAACGATATAGACTATAACGCAGTATGGGTTTCATCTGTTGAATCATTAACTCCGCCATTTACAACAGTATATACTGGAAATTCGCTTGTTAGGGAATTATTCTCTGAAAAAAACTACGCAGTTAAAAAACCAGAATTATACAACAGAACAGATTATTCTGGAACAAAAATAAGGAAAAAAATGCTTGATGGAAGTACTTGGGAACACCTGGTTCCCGAAGAAGTTGTAAAAGTAATTGAAGAAATAGATGGAATCAACAGAATTAGAAGATTGAACGAAAAAGACTACGATGAAGAGTAATTCACCATTAAATTTAACTTCGAAAATACCCAATAATTATATATAATATACCGAACTTAGGAGTTTAAGTCAATGACTAGGTAATAACCTTACTCATTGGACTGGGAATCATCTAGAGGTAGATACATATGGCAAGATTACACTCAGGAAAAAGAGGTTCCTCCGGTTCAACGAGACCATTAAGAACAGAAGTTCCAGAATGGGTTTCAATGAGCGCTGAGGAAATTGAAGCAAAAATCGTTGAAATGGCAAAAGACGGTAAACAGTCAGCTATTATCGGAAACATTTTAAGAGACATGTACGGAGTTCCTAACGTAAAATTAATCACCGGCAAAAGCGTTTCATCAATCATGAAAGAAGCTGGTTTTTACGCAGAAGTTCCAGAAGATCTCTTCAACTTAATGAAAAAAGCAATCAACTTGAGAAACCACTTGGAAAACAACCCCAGAGACACACACTCAACAGTTGGTTTAAAATTAATCGAATCAAAAATCAGAAGATTGGTAAAGTACTACCGAGGCACCAAAGTATTGCCTGCTAAATGGAGATACTCACCAGAAACTGCAAGATTATTGGTCGAATAATCGAATTAATTTCTTTTTTTATTCTTTTTTGAAAAATTAAAACAGTATGTTAATGTTTTTATGATATTTTATTGATTCCAGAATTCGTTGTAAAAGAGTTCAAAGTCTTGATTGTATTTTTTACCAAGTTTTAGTGCAAGTTCGGCATTTCTAAGTTCTTTTCCAAAATATGCCGCGTGATCCATTTTAGTAATTAAATTTTCTCTTAAGGCAGTTTCATAGATTTTTTTAGGATCATTCCCCCGGATAATTAATTTTGGTTGGTTGTGTACATAATAAGTTGCATTTATTTCTTTATTTTTTCGATCAACTCGAATTTTAAAGCTTCCCCTATCAAGAAGTTGTTTTTCATTTTCGAATGCTTCAATTATTTTTACATCTTCTAACTCAAACTCCTCGTCGAATTTTTTATCCTTGTAATTGATAAGATCATATCCGACATCTTTTGGAAGTGAATTTCGTTTTTTTGCTAAAAATAACATTTTTGATGCAGTTTTTAATTCTTTTATCGAAAATTTACACTTTTTTGAAGCTTCGGGAGTAAACAAAATATTTCCACCGATTTCTTGGCCTATTGCTGCAATGCTTGCATTTACCCCATTACTGTCAACGTCGAATAATTCGGTAACATTTCCAATTCCAAAAAACATTGGAATATTGTTTCTTTTTTTGAATTCATAACACGCAATAACACTTTCTGTGAAATTACACCCACTGTTGTTTATCGGCTCTAAAATAGGGTCTGCAACAGCCAATAAATCATTTTCTTTGAATTTTTCAAGAATTTTTTCCATGTTTTGAATTTTTTCTGAGATTTTTTTAGGAACTTCGTTTGTTTTGTAATTCGTTGGAAGAACTACCGATACCGTGTTTTTTTCCTTTAAATAAGGAAGCAATTCATCGAAATTTCCAGAGTCCACACTTAAAATCATATCTACATCTAAATTTACTGCTTCGATGAGTTCTTTAGTATTTAATGTATCAACACTTACTGGTTTATCAGTAATATCCCGTACAGTTTTGATTATCTGCTTTAAATCTTTAGAATAATCTTCATTACTAACCATTCCTAAATCAATCATATCTGCTCCAGATTCAACATAATAATTTACTTTTTCTTCGAGTTCTTCTTTGGAAAGCCAAGGAACGTGAACAATTTCTCCAAGTACCCTCATCGGGTAATCGTTTCCAACTTTTAAATTTCCTATATTGATATTTCCCGAAGTTAATGGTAATTTTTCGGCATTTTTGATATCTTTTTCGGCATTTTCACGTATAAATTTAGCAATCTGCGAATCTGCATAATCTACTGTTGAAAGTTTGATTTTATCGAGATTTTTTATCAGAACTGGAATATCTGAAGCTTCCCTTGTTGATTTGTAACATTTTATTCCAGTTTCTTCATAAATTCTTGCTAAGTCGTGCCTTATAAGTCCAGTTACCAGTACAAATTCATATATTTCGGATAATTTTTTGTTTTTAGAATCTTCGAGCTTTTTTATTTCTTTTATTATAAAATTAGGGGTTAAAAAAGCAGCAATTGAAATTTTGGCTTCGTAAACATCTATAAAGCCGTAATTTGTTACCACAGATGAAACTTTATTAATAGCCTGCTTTCCAGTTATAACAAGTATTTTCATTAAATCACCGAAAAATATGGAATTTTTAAATGGAAATCCGAGAAATTTCTGATTTTTAGGAATAATCTTAAAAATTACTACTACATATATTTCTAGTAGCTAATAATGTTTGTGATACGATGACTTTGAAGCAGATATACGTCAATAAATTTAAAGGGCTTGTTAGAAAAGAGCGCGACCACGAAATAAATTTTCACAAAGAAGAGATTAAAAAATTAGGAATAAAACGTGAAAATGTTGGAAGAGCCATTTTAAACTTAAACGGAAAAGTTCTTCGGGAATTATTTGGAGAATACGTTGTAAGATATGGAAGACGTGAAAAATTTAAGAAAACCGATATTTCTGTTGGAGATGTCGTTTTAATAAGTAAAGGAAATCCCCTGCATAGCGATCTATTGGGAACTGTAATTGAAATTGGATCAAACCACGTGGACGTTTCAATGGAAGTCGTTCCAAAATGGGCTTTAAACGACATAAGAATCGACCTCTACGTAAATGACGTTACATTTAAAAGAATGCTAAATGCACTCGATAAATTTAACAGTACTGATAATCGGCTTATCGATATTATTTTGGGATTAGATGGGCCAAAAAAATCTAAAAAAACAGAAATTCGCTTTTTAGATTACAGTTTAAATGAATACCAACAAGAAACTGTTTTAGAAGCACTTGGTGCAAGAGATTTATATTTGATACACGGGCCTCCGGGAACTGGAAAAACGAGAACCATTTCGGAAGTAATTTTACAGGAAGTTTTGAGAAAAAACAAAGTCATTGCAACTGCTGATTCAAACATTGCAGTTGATAATATTTTATCAAACATTTCAAAGTATGAATCTTTTAAAATCGTTAGAATCGGGCACCCTTCAAGAATTTCTAAAAAATTGATGAAATATTCCCTTCAAAATAAAATTACAGAACATCCAAACTACAGTACCTTAAAAAAGATGAAAATGGATCTTCAAAAAAATTATGATTTGAGGAAAAGTTTCAAAAGACCTGACCCAAAATGGAGACGGGGTATGACTGACGATGATATCATTATTTTTTCAAAATTGAATAAGGATATAAGGGGCGTTCCAAAAGAAACCATCAAAAAAATGGCTGACTGGGTAATTTGCAGTGAAAATATCGCTAAATTAAAAGAAAATATCCAAAAATTTGAAAAAAAGATAATTGACGATATCGTATCAGCTAGCGATGTTGTTGTTGCGACAAATTCCATGGCTGGAAGTGATATTTTAGAAGATTACAAATTTGATGTTTGTGCAATTGATGAAGGAAGTCAGTCGATGGAACCTTCTTCATTAATCCCAATTGTAATATCAAGAAAATTGATTATTGCAGGAGATCACAAACAGCTCCCGCCAACAGTACTCAGTGATGAACTAGAACTTAAAAAAACACTTTTTGAAAGAATGATTAATGAAAATCCAGATTTTTCAAAGATCCTTCAAGTACAGTACAGGATGAATGAAAAAATCATGGCATTTTCAAATGAAATGTTTTATGAAAATAAGCTTATTGCTCACGAATCTGTAAAATCGCACAATTTACTTGAGATTGTAGAAAATATTTCAAACGAAGATAAATACATTATAAATGAAAAATCGCTTCAATTTATAAATGTTGATGGAGAAGAAAAGCAGGATTCATTTAAATCATCATACAACGTTGAAGAAGCCGAAAAGGTATTAGAAATTGTCTCAAAACTTCAAAAATATGAAATTCCGGTAAGTGTGATAACCCCTTATGATGCACAGGTAAAATATATCTCCAAAATGCTAAATACGGATAAAATAGATGTTAAATCCGTTGACGGGTTTCAGGGCCGAGAAAATGAGGTTATAGTAATTTCATTCGTTCGAACTGATAAAATGGGATTTTTAAAAGACCTTAGAAGATTAAACGTCGCAGTTACTAGGGCGAGAAGAAAGTTGATAGTTGTCGGTTCCAAAAATTTATTGATAAAGGACGATGCATACTCAAAATTTTTAAATTGTTTCAATGATAACCGATAATCAAAAGAAAAGATTGAATATTTCCCGAAATAATTAAATAATGCCGCTTTATTCCTTTTGTTTTTGCAACCGAATGATTTATATATGATTATATTTTATTTAGTTTGATAATTATTATTCTCTATTTTGTATAGCTATTTAAAATTTAAAAATTTAAAAAATACGAGAGGTGTCTATCCTTATGATGAAAACAAGCGCAATACATTCTCCATTTGAAGCTCCAAACACGATTTCCCTTGTTGCAGGAACTGGAGATTCAAACAACCCCCTTAATGCTTTCGACATGTCACTGTTAAAATCAGGTATCGGAAACTTAAACTTGATCAGGATCAGCAGTATCATGCCACCAAAAGCAGACATTATTCCACTCCCAAAAATCCCGCAAGGTTCACTCGTTCCTACAGCATACGGTTACCAAATAAGCGAAATAAAAGGTGAAACCGTTGCAGCAGGTATCAGCGTTGCGATTCCAAAAGATAAAGAATTATGCGGTCTTATCATGGAATACGAATGCGTTGGCGGTAAAAAAGAGTGTGAAGACACAGTTAGAAACATGGCTAAAGAAGGTTTCGAAATGAGGGGCTGGGAAATCGACGAAATCATTTCAATCGCTTCAGAACATACCGTTGAAAACATCGGATGTGCATTTGCAGCTGCGGCCCTCTGGTACAAATAAAATAATATATACTTGTAAACAGAAACTATCCTAAAATTTCACATATGTGGGATATTGAAACCATGATTTTAAACAAAACTGTCCAAAAAAACATAAACTACAAAAAAAACGTGAAAAGAGGCGAGATCGTTGAAACAGTTAGGAAAACACATCATCCTCGAACTTTGGGGATGCGAGAATCAAGCCCTGGATGACCAGCCAGGTATAGAAAAAATGCTTGTTGATGCAGTAAAAGCATGCGGAGCTACATTAATCTGTGTAAAAACACACAAATTCTCACCCCAGGGGGTAACCGGGGTTGCAGTACTATCCGAAAGTCATATAAGTATTCACACATGGCCTGAACTTAGATACGCTGCAATGGATGTATTTACCTGCGGAGAACACGTTACTCCACACGATACCATTCCAGAAATTCAGAAATTCTTAAAACCGGAAAAAATAGACGTTATGGACATAAAAAGAGGAATCATTGAAGTTGATGAGGTGAAAGAATGAAATTTGATGCATGGTATACAGAACCACAAACTGAAAATTTAAGCCTTTCAACTAAATTAAAAGATATCCTTTACGTTGGACAGTCCGAATACCAAGAAATTCAGGTTCTTGACACTTACGAATTTGGAAGGGTCTTGATCTTAGAAAACACGTACCAAACTAGTGAAAGAGATGAATTCATATACCACGAATTGATTTCACACCCTGCACTTTTTACTCACGGAAACCCTAAAAGAGTTCTTGTTATCGGCGGTGGAGATGGCGGAACCGTTAGGGAAGTTTTGAAACATAAAAGTGTTGAAAAAATAGACTTCGTTGAACTCGATGGACAGGTTGTGGAGGTTGCTAAAAAATTCCTTCCAACATTAAGCTGCGAAATAGACAACGAAAAAGTAAACACGATCATCACGGATGGAATAAAATACGTTGCAGAAACTACTGAAAAATACGATGTAATCCTTGTAGACTGCCCTGACCCAGTAGGCCCTGCTGCAGGATTATTTGAAAAAGAGTTTTACAACAACCTCTTCAAATGCTTAAATGAAGACGGAATCATGGTACAGCAGACTGAAAGCCCGCTTTTACATGAAAAATTGATAAATAAAATCAAAGGACACTTAAAAGATGCTGGCTTTTCAACGATCAGACCACTCGTCTGCAGCATTCCAACATACCCGAGCGGATTCTGGAGCTTTACTTTGGCTTCAAAGAAAAACGACCCATTAAATTCAGATATTTCAGAAATTGAAAACAAATTAAACGACATGGCTACAAAATACTACGACCAGGACGTTCACAAAGGAGTATTTTTAGCTACACCTAGATACTTAAAAGATTAATTCCTAACTTTTTTATTGTTTATTTATTTGGTGATATCATATGTATTTTGAAGATTACTCCAAGTTTATTGCCGCTTATGATAATTTTAACGATGCTGATTTTGTTATTTTTGGAATCCCATTTGATGCTACAACCTCATACAAACCTGGGGCACGATTTGGACCGGATGAAGTTAGAAACGCTTCGTGGGGACTTGAAACATTTAGCCCGATTTTAAAGAGAGATTTAATCGATGTAAAAATTTGCGACAAGTACAATCTTTTAATGGAAGGATACCAGTCTGAAATCATAAACCGGGCATACAATGCTTCAAAAGATATTTTAGAAGCTAAAAAAATTCCTGTAATGATTGGTGGAGAACATTCTGTAACTTACCCTGTTGTAAAAGCTGTAAAATCAGTTTACAATGACTTTGCAGTAATTCATTTTGATGCACACTGTGATTTAAGAGAAGAATATATGGGAAACGAACAATCCCATGCAAGTGTGATGAGAAGAAGTTACGATTTAACGAAAGATATCTTCCAATTTGGAATTAGAAGTGGCGACCAAGACGAATGGGAATTTGGATGGGCGAACACCAATATTTCAATGGAAATGCCTACAAAAGACGATATCAAAAAGATTAAAGAACTTGAAAAACCGGTTTACTTGACAATTGACATTGATGTACTCGATCCTGCATTTGTACCAGGAACTGGAACCCCTGAGCCTTGCGGGTTTACTCCAAAAGAACTTATGAATTCACTTTACCTTTTGGAAGAAATTAAAGAAAAGATTATTGGTTTCGACGTGGTTGAAGTTTCACCTCATTACGACATCGGCAAGATTACATCTGTTACAGCGGCAAAAATCATTCGTGAATTGATACTCACCATAAACAAATAATAAGTCAATTTTTGCAAAAATACGCGTTAATTCAAAATCAAATGTTAAAATTTAAATATAAAAATAAACATATCTGTAAAAAGTAAGAATCGTGGTGATATTTTGGTATCTGATAATGTAATGAAAACTATTGAGGAAATAGAATCACAAATCTCCCAAGACACTAGGTACATCGAACTTGTAACAACTGTCGAATATTTAATAGGTCTCGTTGCAGAAGACAAAAAAGAAACATTCAGAAAAGCTTTAAACGATGCTGAAAATGTTGAAGACGTAAAAGAAGTATTAAACGCTATAAAATTACAGATAGGCTCCCAAGGTGCTAAAAAATACCTCGGAATTTAATTTAACTTATTTTTATTCTATTTTAACTGTTAATTGAAAGTACAATTACCCCACTTAAGATCATTGCGATCCCCGCTATTTGGGGATAGGTTAAATGCTCTTTTAAAAAAATTACTGCCAAAATCGTGGTTATTGCAGGGCCAATTGAAGATAAAGGCACTACAATACTTGCTTTTCCCTTGTTCAACCCATAATAGAGTGCAAGTGTTCCAATTATCACAAGAATTGCGGCAATTACTCCATAAATTAAAATTTTATTTGGATAATCGAGTAAATTCCTGCATTTTCCGCCAAATAAGATAACACATAAAAAAATTCCAACGATATTTACGATGATCCACTGAAGATACGGATCCTCATTTGAAACAACTTTTGCAAAAAAAGTACCTACCCCATATAAAACTGCAACGATCAGTCCAATAAATACTCCGTCCATTTCCGGCCCCCAAAAAAAATTGAAAAATTAAATGTTTATTGATTTTGCAGCCCTTACATTTTCCATTTTTGTGATTTCTGCCATTACTTCATCTGAAATCATGTGGTCAACGTCCAGGAACATAATACTGTGTCCTCCAGGCTCCCTTCTTCCAACTTGCATTCCTGCAATGTTTATTCCGTGTTCACCGAGAAGTACACCAACTTTTCCAACCATTCCTGGCCTGTCGATGTGTTTTATTATACAGATTGTTCCTTCAGGTTTTATGTCCATTCTATATCCGTTAATTTCTCTGAAAACAATTTCATTGTGTTCGATGCTTCCAATTATTGAAATTTCGTCATTTTCGCCTTTGGCAACAATTTTTATTAAATTTCCATAGTCGCTTTCAGACATTGTTCCTTCAGCAAGTTTTATGTTTCTGCTTTTGGCAATTACTGGAGCGTTTACTAAATTAACGCCTGCAAGTAGTATTGGTGCTAAAATGCCTTTTAAAAATGACCTTTTGATTATTTCGGTCTTTTCATTTGCAAGTCCGCCCATGTAGGTGATTTCCAAAAGTTCTATTGAATTGTCAAGGTACTGTATTGCCATAGAACCCATTTTTTCTGCTAAAACCATGTAAGGCTTTAATTTTTTCATTTTTTCGGTTGGAACCATTGGAAGGTTTACAACGTTTTCCGCAGATTCGCCTTTTAATATCTTAACAGTTTGTTCTGCAACAATTGTTCCTGCGCTTAATTGTGCTTCTTCTGTTGAAGCTCCCTGGTGAGGAGTTCCGATTAAATTATTAAGTGTTAAGAGGGGGCTTTCTTTTGGAGGTTCTTGTTCAAATACATCCAATCCTGCTGCTTTAATTTTTCCACTGTTTAATGCTTCGTAAAGAGCATCTTCATCGATTAAACCGCCTCTTGCACAGTTCATAATAACCATGTTGCTTTTCATGAGTGCAATCTGGTCTTTTCCGATCATGTGTTTTGTTTTAGGAGTTAACGGAACGTGAAGTGTTATAAAATCACTTGCTGCACAGAGTTCATCAACCGTTAACAATTTTATTCCAAGTTCTGACGCGACATCTTCTGGAATGTATGGGTCGTACGCCACAATTGTCATTCCAAATGCCTGTGCTCTTTTTGCAACTTGTTGCCCGATTCTTCCAAGACCAACAATACCAAGCGTTTTTCCGTAAATTTCCATTCCCTTAAATGATTTCCTGTCCCATTCGCCTTTTTTAATTGATGCAGTAGCCTGAGGGATATTTCTTGCTGCTGAAAGCATCATACCAAATAAAAGCTCTGCAACTGATATTGATGATGCATCTGGCGCATTTACTACAACAATTCCTTTTTCTGTCGCAGCATCCAAATCAACATTATCAATACCAACCCCTGCTCTCGCAATAACTTTTAAATTTTCTGATGCTTCAATAATTTCTCTTGTAACGGTTGTTCCACTCCTAACTACCAGAGCATCTGCATCTTTAATTTTTAATTTTATCTCTTCAACATTTAATCCGGTTGCTACTTCGACCTCGCCTGCCTGTTTTAAAATCTCAACGGCACTCTCATGAAGCGGGTCTGTTATAAGTACTTTTGACATTTAATCACCTAAATGAATACACAATTACTACACATCTCAATTTAACACAAAATAGTTATGGCTAATAATTTAAATAATTACTCGAACTAACCTAATAGATAAATAGCATGATGACAAACTTATAGAAAAATTACGGTGGAATTGATGTACGGAATTTTAGTTTTGGAAGACGGCACCATCATCAGAGGGGATGGATTTGGTGCAGAAACCGAGGTACTCGGTGAACTTGTATTTAACACTTCCATGACAGGATATGTTGAAATATTGACTGATCCTTCATACAAGGGCCAGATTGTTACAATGACGTATCCCTTGGAAGGAAACTACGGTGTTGAAAAAGAATGGTTTGAAAGTGACGGAATTAAAGCAGAAGGATTCGTTGTAAAAGATATGACTGGATCAAAACTCGACGAATTTTTAAAAGAATACAATATTCCCGGAATTTCAGGCGTAGACACAAGATACATTACGAGAAAAATAAGATCAAAAGGAGTTATCAGATCCCTCTTAAAAACGTCCACCAACCCGATAACTAAAGATGAAGAAACAGAATTAATTAAAAAAGTAGTAGAATATCCAGATATTTCAGAAATTGACCTTGTTCCTGAAGTGTCAACCAAAGAAACAGTTATATACAACGCAGAAGATGAAAAAACTAGGTGTGTTCTTATCGATTGTGGTGTAAAACAGAGCATTATAGACTGCCTTGTTGAAAGAGGATGCAGTGTTGTAAAAGTTCCATACAATTCTAAAGAAGAAGAAATTATGTCATACAACCCCGACTTCGTGCTTGTTTCAAACGGTCCAGGAGACCCTGAAAACATGGCCGAAACGGTTGAAACTGTTAAAAACTTAATTGGAACACTTCCAGTTACCGGAATTTGTCTTGGACATCAATTAATTACAATTGCACTTGGCGGAAAAACTTACAAGTTAAAATTCGGTCACAGGGGCGGAAATCAGCCTGTAAAAGATATTGACTCTGGAAAAGTATACATCACATCCCAAAACCATGGATTTGCTACTGATGATAAAATAGTTCCAGAAGGTTCTGAATTAATGCACATGAACTTAAACGATGATACCGTTGAAGGAATAAGAAAAATTGAATCAAATGACCTCAAAAATACAGTATGGAGTGTTCAGTACCATCCTGAAGCAGGTCCTGGACCACATGACGCACGGTTCCTCTTTGATGAAATGGTTGAACTTGGAATTAAATTTAAAGCTGAAAAAGCAAACTAACTTTTTTAAAAATACTACTTTTTTAAAAACTTAAAACAAATTTAAATATAATTTTATTTTTACTCCAAAATTAAAGGAAAAAACATGGATACTGAAATTAAAACTTCTGCTCTCGAATCTTCGAAAAAAGCCCTTAATTCAACATTTCTCAAAAATGAAATTTCGAAAGAAATTTATGAAATATTACTGGAACTTCACGAAGTTAGAAACAAGGGTTTTGATGAATTCTTATCCTACTTGAAAAGTGATATATCAAATCAAAATCTAAAAAAAGAAAAAGCAGTGGTTGCATTTAGTGGGGGCGTAGATAGTACTGCATCGATAATTGCCGGAAAGAAAATTTTTGAAATTTGTGCAGTTACTGTGCGTTCTAAATATATAATGGATGCGAAAACTGAACAGAATGTATCCGAACTTGCAAGACTGTTAAATGTTTCACATGAATTTATCGATGTGAACTTGGATTCTATTTTTGAAGATACAAAATCTGGAAAATACCACCCTTGTGGGAGATGCCACAGTACAGTTGAAGCTGAAATTTTAAACTATGCTGAAAAAAACGGCATAAAATACATAATCTATGGAGATATGCTTTCAATTGGCCATTTATCAGTTAAAAAAGTTGATAAAGGAATTATTCGCCTGAATATTCTATCAGTTTTATCAATGGCAAAGGATGAAAGCAGAACTACTTTAAAAGAGTTTAAAATTAATATAAACCAGTCTTACGGCTGTCAATTAATTAGAAAAGCGCATAAACACAAAAGCATGCAGAAATTTACAATTCAAAGAATTTTAAGAGAAGTTAGGGCCCAAGTAATTACTCCTGAAGAGGGTTTGAAAAATATACTCGATGTTGTTAAAATTTAACTACTGTACTGCAATTGAAACTGAAACACCGTCTTTTTTCATTTTGTTTAAAACAAGCTTTTTCATTTCGAAATCGGTTTCCCCAGTAATTTTTGAAATTCCAAGAATTGCACAAGGTTCAGAAACTCCATACGTTCCAATCGTTTTAAACACGAACTCTGACCTTATTAACGGATATTTTGAATAAATTTCATTTAGTTCATCAATTTCAAAAATAA
Source organism: Methanococcus maripaludis C5 (assembly GCF_000016125.1). Taxonomy (GTDB): domain Archaea; phylum AGJL01; class Methanococci; order Methanococcales; family Methanococcaceae; genus Methanococcus; species Methanococcus maripaludis_D. Next base: position 1,766,282 of record NC_009135.1, on the reverse strand, counting down.
ACAGATCTTTATCAAATCTTTCAGCAGTTTTTAAAATTCCATATTCATCTTTTTTAACAGAAACTGTTGAAAATGTATCGATTCTCCACGTCGGAATGTCCCTTAAATAAAGAGCTTTTTTAACTGCCCAGTAAACTTTGCTCTTTTCAATATTTCTTCTCGAACCTAAGCCCAGACTTACGGTTTTTGGTTTTAAAACGATATCGTCAACTAAAACGTGGGATTCATCGTGAAAAGAAACATTGTAAGAATTTAAAAGCTTTTTAGAAGTTTTCCAAGCTTTTGGAATGATTAAATCGGGTTTTTCAGATAAAACTTTTTTATTTACCGAAAGTATGTCTTTTTTCAAGGGATTTTCTAAAAAATAAATTTTGGATAGTTCATCAATTCCAATTTTTCCGTTAACGTCTGTTGCAGTTGTTTTTACCACATCTAAATTCAAAAAATTTCCAATTAAATCCGAAAAATAGTTTCCCCCACCAATATGGTTTGAAAGAAGCGGTACTACATGTTTTTTTGATTCGTCCATCAAAATTACAAAAGGGTCTTTTAACTTGTCATTTTGAATTTCCGGAATATATTTTCTTAAAACAATTCCAGAAGCCATTATAAAGACAAATCCGGTTTCATTTCCGGTTATTTCAAAATCTTTTATGTTAAAAACTTCGTTATCATAAAAATAGTAATCAAAAACCGATTTTACATCTTTTGCCAGTTTTTCGGCATTTTCTGTAATGTAAACAATTTTTATCATCATAACCCCGAAAGATGAAATTTCAAAAATAATTAATTTTAAAGAAGTTTTGCAGCAACTTCTTTTGCCTGTTCCCTTTTTTCTTGTAAATCAGTCATGAATTCGACTAATTTTTGGTAGCATTCTTTTTTACATGTTCCGCAGGTTAATTCCCCGCTTTTACACTGTTCATATAATTTTTTAAGTTCATTATCGTTTTCTATTAAGTGGTAAGTGTATAATTCATACACGACACACTCTTCAGGAACTCCACCAAGTTTTTTCTGCTCTTCAAGAGTTTCTCGTCCACCAGTTTTGCATGACATGACTTTTTTCTTAAATGACTTTGTTGGTTCATCTGAAAGATATATTGCAGTTTCGGGCTTTGATGAACTCATTTTACCACCCAAAAGACCCGTTATAAACCGGTGGTAGGTTGATGATGGTGCAATAAATTTAAAATCCTTGTATCTTCCAGCAATATCTCTTGTAAGTCGTATATGCGGATCCTGATCAATTCCAACTGGAACCACAACTGGAACCTTTTTTTCGAGCTGAGGGTGAAGTATATCTGCAACCTGAACAATTGGTGCAAAAACATGCCCAATGTTTGTTTCCCCACCAAATCCGTAAATTCCCTTCATTTCAGTGAAATTTACTCGTTTAGAAAGGCGCATTGCAAGATCTTTTACAGTTTCATTTTTTGATTGAAGATAAACATTGATTTTTTCGGGATCGAGTCCTAAAGCAATGTAGTTTGTAATGTATTCTTCAACTGCAAGTTTTTTGGTGGTTTCAAAATCCATTCCTCTTGCCCAGTAAGCTTCCAAATCTGCAATTGGAATGTATATATCTGCGCCATACTTTTGGTAGTATAAAAGCTGGTCAACAACCATTTTATGTCCAAAATGCATTTTTCCAGACGGCATCATTCCAGAAACTACGGTAAAATCTTTTCCATTGTTCATTGCATCTGCAATTTTTTGAAAATCCCTGTGCCCGAACACAATTCCTCTTTTCATGAAGTTGTGCGGTTCTTTTAACGTGTTTGCAATTTCTGAAATTGGATTTACGCCAAATTGCTCCATTGTCTTTTTATAATCTAAATCGTCTGAAACGTCCCAAGGAGTAATCAATATTTCACCTTACTTAAATCAAATAACTTATTCATAGTTTTCCGGCAATTTTGCGGCAGTTTTATGACATTCTGCAAGTCCTAATGCTGCTACTGCACCAATTATACCGCCGTCACCAGTAACTTCTATAATTTCAATGTTGTTTCTCATTGCAACCATTTTAGCCTCGTTTATAGGAACCATTTCCCGTTTAGCTTTCATAGTGTACAATTTCATGCTTTGTGAAGGAGTAAGTCCCCTGTAAATTGCAATTGCAGTTTTTTCAGAAAGTGTTTTTTCTTTGAGTAATTTTTCAATTTCTTTTCCGATTTTATACTTGTATTCTGGGTAAACCGCAAAAGTGAGTGCAATTGATACACAATTTTGTGTTTTGTTTGGATTTCCGGGGAATAACTGAGTTATCGTGTGGTCGATGTAAAAACCCATTTTGGATTTTTCGATCAAATTTCCAACTTCATTTGCTAAAACCCAAGTCGCACCTTCTTCTTTTGTATCGGTGTCATCTATTCCGATGGTTATTTTTTCCATTTTTGGAGTCTGGATCATTCCTCTTCCAAGTTTTGATCCGCCACCTTTTTCGATCAATTCAGCGCTTAAAACATTTTTAGCATTTTTTCTAAGTTCAATTCCGACACCTGCACCTGCAAGACCTGCGTAAACAATGTGAACTTTTCCATTCTGTAGGTAAACTTCCTCAATGCCTGCTGCACTAATTGAGGGAACTAAATTAAGCTCGTTTTTTCCATTTTTTAAAATAAAATGGTGCTTGTTTCCACTTCTCCATGATGAAACAATTACTGGAGATGTTCTTTGATACTGGTACATCAGCCATTCTGAACCGCTTGGACAGGGGTGTTCTTCAACAAGTTCAGTAAGTCCAAGGTCTTCGTCAACCATTGCCACAATTTTCTTATAAGATACATAATCAGCCATTTTTCTCACCAGATTTAAGCCTCACTTTCAAAGTAATCCGTAATTTCTTCGTAAATTAAATCAAATAAATCTTTTTCATAATTAGATAGTTTTTTATCAATATCTGTTCTTGAAAGAGCGTAGTTTAAAATTACGAATTCAAGATCTCTTTCAATATTTCGTAATTTCCTGTCCAATCCAACCATTCTATTGTATATATCCCATTTTAATGAATTATCAACGGGTATATTTAAATTTTTCAACTTGTGAAGACAGCAGGTTAACTCATCATAGTTTGAAATTCTCTTGTTTGCGTGCAATTTCCTAAGGTGAGTTTCAAGATCGTTTAATTTATGAGTATAAGCTCTAAGTTCATTATCTAAAAACTGAATTTCCCGCACATTTACAAGATCACGATCCAGATCTTTTAGCGTCTCTTCTAAAATGCATATTTCATTATACATTCCCACATAACTTTTAAAAACGTCCTTTAATTTTGAACTTTCTTCAAATTGGGGGTCTTTTAAAAGAATGAGTTCTGCGAGTTTTTTCAGCTTTTTGTTGTATTCTGCCATCGTTTCACTTGGTCGAATATTAGAATTTGGTTGAATTGTTTAATTTTAAATATTTAGGAATATTTATTTAACATGCCTTATATTTACCAAAACACCATGCGTTGCCTTTTTCATTTCTTTTCCGCTCATTAATGCCCTTCCGACACCCAATACTTCATTATCTTTTACAATAACTACTTCGTCGTTTACAGAAACAGTTTCATCAGCATCTTTAAATCCTGGTGCAAATAAGGAACCTTTTTTAACGTTAAAATCAACTTCTACCCAGTTTGTTTTACCTAGAAGTTCTCCACCTTGCGAAGTAAGTACAAAAAGGCCGTTATCATTAATTGAAGCCAATTGAACCGTATTTTTACCGTCTTTTATGAAGAATTTAACGTGTCTTCCTTTTATCATTACTTCTTCAGGTAAAAAATTCTTTCCAAGCTGGAACTTTGCAAGTTCTTGATAATTGTGAAGCCTCTTTGCACGTTTTGATTTTGCATCAGCCGTTTGATCTAATTCTTTTAAGATATTTTTGAGATTTTTTAAAGAATTGTCAGACGTTGGATCCCCATCTGAAGAAATTATGTAATCTTCATCGATATCCAAAATTTCAAGATAGTGTTCTGGTAGATGTGCTATTATCTTTACTTCTTCGAATTTAGATTTTGCGATTTCGATGTAATTTTTCAGATATTTGTTTATAAACTCTATCTCATCAGAACTCCATTCTCCAGTTACAGGAATATCGTAATCGACAAGTCTTTCAAGCGCTCTTGGAACTACCCCATAAGGTGAAGTCAAAATCAATTCTTCTACAGGAATTCTTACTGAATTAATTGCATTTATGAAGAACTGGTGGCTTTTCGAATATGAATATGGTTTTTTTGATGAACATGGCAGAAGTATGATTACATTTGTGTATGGCTCGTAATTTTTTGCCCTTTCGATGTACTTTTTAACTTCCGGAATTTTTGTCTCGTCAATCGTCACAATTATTTTGTTTGACTTTGAAATCGGAATATTTGTAAGTTCAGGTTTAAAACGCCTGTAATTTGACCTTAAATACGGATTTGAAATCGTGGTTTCCTCTACGAGATTTCTTAATGAACCTGATTCGATACAGAACTTTATTTCTTCTAAAACCTGATCGATTACAGCTTCATTGAACTTTTTTAAACTTTCAAAATCTTCTTCTGATTTTATAAGCCTGTTTTTACTAAATTTGTAGCCCTGTGCTGCATAATAGCTTGCAGATGAATAATCAAAATAATCTGCTCCCATGTAAACTAGCAATGGAATTTCTGAAGGCATTGCACCTGGAACATATATTCCAGAATTTGGAGAAATCTTTTCCCTTACGTTTGGAATAATTTCGATCATTTCCCTTCTTTTTATTATCTGTCGAAGGTCGGAAATTACGTAAACGTCCATATTTTCTTCGATATCGATTAAATCAGCATATTTTCCAGTATTTATTATCTGGTAAGTTATTTCACTTTTTCTTACATATTCTGATTTATTTAATTTTACGAACTCTTCTGCAACTTCCCTTGGCGCATCAAAAGGAATTTTTAACGTTTTAAGTAATGGAACGTCTACATCAAACTCGATTATTTTTGGAGTGGTCGTGGAAGAACTTAATTCGTGTTTTTCCTTGCAAATTCTTCCTATATCGTATAATATCGGCTCTAACATCTAAACACCTTTAAATAAAAATCGAAATTACAAAAATCTGATTGAACTTTTAAAGTTAAAATATATTCTTCTACATTATTAAGCTATCCTAATGGCTATTTGGTAGGTTACAAGTACCTCAACAAATGCTGCAATCACAAATAAAAGTATAGAAACTAAAAAAATCCGTAAAGAATCCTTAAAATAATCCTTATAATGTTCTTCTTTTCTAAATTTCTTTATTAAACTCATTGAAAGGACTAAACCTGAAGTAGCAGATAAAATGAGTGCAGGAATTTCAAAGATACCATGGGGCCCAATTAAAAGTATAAATTCTAATGGATTCGTTAAATAAAAAACATATGCCAAAAGATATGAATTTACGGCGATATTTATAAGTGCAAAAAACATAATGATATATGTAAAAGCTGCGACAAAGAGGTTATTTGCTAAAATTATTGCAATTATTTCAAGCGGGCCTTTATCTTCTATTGAAAAGCTCTGAACTTTTATTTTAAATGTTTCATACATCAAATCTCCAAAATAACGGAATTGAAACATGTCATAGTAAATAAATACGTAGGAAAATAGAAATGTTGCTAAAAATATGGTCGAAACTAAGTAAATTGTATTTTTATGCCTTTTTAATGCATCAAAAATTTCGATGATTTCGTAAACTTCTTTACTCATGGTACCAGGGCGTGATTTTGTGACTGAATCTTTAAAAAATAAATGCAATTCATCGGATAAAAACATGCTGGAAAGTGATGTTGTCAAACTTTTGTCCAATTTGGGCGTTAATTTTGACAATATGCTAAAATGCGGAATGTACATGTGTATCTGCGATGAATCTGAAAAAAAAGAAATAGAAACAAAATTCCTCAAAATTATGGAAAAACAGATTAAAAACCCAAATGTATCAACTCTTTTGATATCTGCAATAGTTATGGATGAAAGAGGAAAAAACGGCGGCCTTCCATTCGATTATGATAGCGATCCGACTTACGTTTACGCAGACGAAGTTATTGGAATGGCAATTGCAAATGAAATTGCTGGAACTAAAGCTACATTCAATTTCAAATGGTACGATGCAAAAAAACCAGGAATTATTGGAAAACTCGACAAAGAAGGCTACATGTTTTTAGACGATGCAATTGCAGGATTTGTTGCAGGATGCATGTCCAAAGTTTTTGAATAGTATATCAATTTTAAAACAATATCTTTTTTTAATACATCTAACTAATAGTATATAACAAAATAATTTCAAAGAACGGGAAATCCATGGAAATTGAAAGACTCTACAAAAAAATAGTCGAATTAAGAGAAAATAATTCTGATAAATTTCAGGTGCTTTCAAAGCATATTCAATCGATGCCTGAAGATATGTTTGAATATATTCTAAAAAGACTGGAAAAACAGATTGAAATTGTAAAAAAATACGGAATAGAAATAAGACCTGCGATAGACCCATTTGTTTCTTCAGAACTTGGAATATACCGAAGACTTGATGATTTAGAACTTGGTGAGCTTTTAGATTATCCAAAATGCTGTGTAGAATCTTTTTCTGAAACTGCAAGGTATGGAATAGATTCAGAACATTTGAAAGAAATTGAGAATATGGAATTTGATGAAAACACTTATGCAATTATACTTCCATCAGGATTTATTCCATGTAGCATTAACTGTAAAAAAGCCATTGCGAATAAATTAATTGGAAAAATAGATAAAGAAACTTACGATAAACTTTTGAAGTTGGAAGAAGAACTTTTTATAGAATTACCTCACTATCATGGGGCTTATGACGAATATTTTGAAAAAATAATTGTAAAAAATAAAAAAGGGTAAATTTATTTATGTTAGTAATAATTGTTATTAAAAAAATTAATTCTTTTTTATTTGATTATATGGGCGATAAATAAATTTTGGTCAGAATTCGTTCAAAATAACCAAAAAATTACTCAAATTATAATTATATTTAAAAATAATTTTTTTATTATCTCTTTTTTGTATTGGTAAAAAGTATGACATCAGATTGAAAATATCCGCATTTTTATGAATTTTGAATGGACATTGTATTTTCAGTTAAGTAACGTTATGGCTTTTTTATGTTTTTTGATTATTAATATTACAATTTAAAATTCCACCATATGAAATGTCCTAAATTAATAGTTAAATCGTATTGACACATTTTTTTGAGATTTTACCAAATAATTTCAAACATTGCTGAAAATTAAATTGTAATCTTCGGTTCCATGCAATATAAGTGTTAAATTCTTTTTTAAGGAAAATTGCGTTTATTGTTAAAATTATTATTTTTCTAAATATATACCATATTGCATGGTTTGTGGGCCCCGATTCGCAAAATAAACTTTTATAGGAGTAGATTATAAATTTAAAACGGAATTGTACCCTATACAAAACATTTGAAATTATATTGTGACCGTCCATTTAATAATCTAACTTGGAACTTGTTTTGGAATATGTAATAGAATTGAATTTAGCATTATTAGTAATTGAGTTTTAATTATCTTAACTACATTTTAAAAAGCTAAATAATGGGATAGTGTGGCCATTGATGAGGATAAATATCAAAAAATCAAGGAAAATATTAAAAAATTGGTAAATAATTCTTTAAGTTCGGACGACGAGTTTAAAACACTTTTGGGCCATGCATATGCAAGTTTAACCTCAAAAAATCACAAATGTATGGATAAAGTAATGAAAAAGTTAAAAGAGCGATATGACGTTGATTTAACCTCGGATGTCGATAATTTAAGAACTATTTATCATGAAAAAAAATCAGAACTAAAGACGAAAGAAGATTTAAAAAATTACGTTAGAAATAAGATTAAAAGTAAGGTTAACAATTAATCATGATTTCCGTACTTTTAGAATTTCTTTTTGAAATACCCATTACAGATGACATTGTATCCCTAAAGAAATTTCAAATCATTCTTGCGTTAATATACCCATATTCATATATTTTAAGACACTTTAAGTTTTCAGATGCGTTATCTGCATTTTCCATTTTTCAGCTGGTGATAAATTCCATCATTAGGCATGAAGTTACAGATATTGTTCCTACCCTCAGCTCTTTTTTAAAATGTTTTAATATATGGCCTAAGGAGTAAAGCAACTCTGAAAAATCATCATATATGGCATATTAATAAGTACTGCATATATAATATGGTAAATGTCAAATCTACGAATTTAACATAAAAGGTGTTTATGAAATGTATATTATCATTGCAGGAATGGGTAGAGTTGGAATGTCGCTTGCAAAATCGCTTTCTGGTAAAGGGCATGATTTGGTGTTGCTAGATCAAAACAAAAAAACATGCGAAGAAGTTGCAGGCGAAATCGATGCACTCGTAATTAACGGAGACTGTACAAAAACAAAATCTCTTGAAAACGCAGGAATTGAAGATGCAGACATATTTATCGCAGTTACTGGAAACCAGGAAATTAATCTGATCAGTGGATTAATCGCAAAGAAATTCAATGTTCCAAAAACCATTGCAAGGGTAAGTGAGCCGGATTACAAAGATGTATTTGAAAGCCTTGGAATTGGCGTTGTAATTAGCCCTGAACTCGTTGCAGCAAATTATATCGAAAAATTAATCGATAGACCTGGCGTTGTAGACCTTGCAATCGTTGGAAGAGGAGATGCTGAAATTTTAGAGCTTATAATCCCTCCGACATCGAAAGTTGCAGATAAAAAAATCAGGGAACTTGGCGGGGCAAAAGATTACGTTATTATCGCAATCTATGAAGGAAACGAGTTAAAAATCCCTGATGGAAGTACTGAATTAAAAGCATACGATAGAATCTTAATTTTAGCTAAAACAGACTCATTGGATGAAGTTAGAAAAGTATTTTCAAGCGAAAACAAGGAATAATTAAAAATAACTTTTTTAAAATTTATTTTAAGTAATTTAAACAGTAATCTGCAATTTTTTCGGGAACATTTACAAAATTCATCATTCCTCGAAATTGTGGCGTAATATTTGATTCTAAAATGTAATTTTTATCTTTTGAAATTAAAACATCGATTCCAACGATACCTGCACCCAATTTTTTTACAGAATTCAAAACCATTTCTTCAACTTCGTTTGATAGTTTAAATTCCTTTATTTCTGCACCAAGCGAATAATTTGCTTTCCAACTGTTTTTTGGAATTCTTTCCATCGAACCGATAATTTCGTTATTCAACACGAAAACCCGAATGTCATGAATGTATGGAATAAACTCCTGAACGAAACGTTCACTTTGTTCATCTTTTTTATCAAAAACTTCAATCAATTCAGTTTCCGAATTTATTTTCAAAACTCCGTCCCCGTATCCACCATATATTGGCTTTACAACGCAAGGGTATCCAAAAATACCATTTATTTTTTCAATAATTCCGGAAATATCTTTTGAATAGGTTAAAAATGATTTTGGAGATACTTTTTTTAATTTTAAGTAGGTAAGATATTTATTCTGGCATGTTTGAATGGTTTCAGCTGAATTTATAACTGGAATACTTTCTGAAATATCATTTAAAACATAAATTCCTTCTTTTAAAAAATCCCGTTCAATCCTTGATAAAATTAAATCAAATTCATAAGTTTCATAACCTAAAAAAACTTCTAAAGGGTCTATAAATTCAACGCTACATCTTTTTTTAAGTTCTTCAAAAATCATCAGGTTTTCGGGCGTTTTTTTGTGGGCCAATATTCCAATCTTCATAAAAATCCCTATTTTATAATTTGAACGTCTATGGACTCCAAATCTCCGCCCATTATGTAAGATAATTTTATTTTAACAGTACCTGCTTTTAGTTCACCATTTATTGGAATTACAAGTGGTGGATTTAACATTGGACTTGAACCTGAAATTAGATCAGTTTTTAATTTAGTATACGTGTTCAATCTCACAGCAGGATTTTTTACGTCTTCATTTAAATCAAATTCGAGTAAATATTCGACATCTTCATCATTTACCTGATAAAAATTAATTGTATCGTAAACAGTCTCGTTTGAAACTTCTTCTGAAGTTACTTCTTCGTCATAGTAAATGTGACCCATTTTTGATTTAACGAGCTGTGCAGAGTTGTAAACTTCTTCAGGGATAATAATTCCCCCTTTTTTTAAAAGCCCTTTTTCAATTATTGAATTTAAAACAGGAACTTGTGGCTCGGTGATCAATCCTGTATCGAGAAGTTCTGCAATTACAAGGTCTGCTTTTTCTGAAAATGGATAGTAAGCTGCATTATCTTCAATAACAGTGATATTTTTAAAATCGTTTTCTTTGATATTTTCTCTAGTATATTCGGTTGTTATTGGGTCTAATTCAACTGCATAAACGTGTTTTGCATTTTTTGCTGCAATCATTGCAAGAATCCCGCTTCCAGTCCCTAGATCAAATACAATATCTTCAGATTTTACAGAAGTTTCGACTGCTTCTTTAAATACTGAAACCCGCTCATCATCTAAAAGCATGCTGTAGTGCCACTGAGGTACAGACAATTTTAATTCCACTAATACCACCAGAATTTTAGTTTAAAAATGAATATCTGTGGTGGTATATTAAACATGTACAAACTTGAAAGTTTACTTAAAAAAAGTAGTAAATAAAATTCTGAATAATTATTAAATCTAATTTATATTTATTCAAACTTCAAAGAGTATTCCCCCACAACTATGTCTGAAAATTCATTTTTTGATTTTATTTTATGGATTTTCTTAGAAATTTCATTTAAAAAAGCCGTTATTTTCATTCCTTCTTCCAAATTTTTAGGAATTATAAATATTTTCCCATTTGGCCCAATATCATCAACATAATTTCCATTTGCAATTATTTCATCTTTACGAATTATTTCAAAATTTAACATGATTCGCCCCACCCAAAAAAACTCCAAAATCAAACCTTGATACTAGTAAATCATTTAATTGGAAATTAAAAACTAAAATAACGTTGTTTTAGAACATACTTAAAATTATGATTTTTAGCCATATAAATACATAAGTAAGTTAAAAATATTTTTCATAATCAAAACTTTAAAACGGCCTGTTGATTTTCCAAAAATTTCTTAATATATATCTTCCAAAACATTGTAACAGAAGATTGTGGAGAATTAAAAAGGATCGATTAAAAACTATTTTTGGTGCCATTATGGAAAAAGTAATAATTACTGTTGATGAATTAAAAAAAATGGTAAGAAATAACGAAGAAGATAAAATTGACGAAGTTGACGTCGTAACAGCAGGCACTTGCGGAATAATGTCTGGAACTTTAGGGATATTTCATATACCCATTGGTGAATCATTTAAAAAAGCTGAAAAATTCTATTTAAATGGAATTGAAGGATATCCGGGACCTTGCCCAAATGAATTTTTGGGTAGCGTGGACTGCACAATTTATGGAACAAAACATTCTGGAAATTACGGTGGCGGATTTTTATTTAAAGAATTGATTTCTGGAAAAGAAGTTGAAGCAGTCGTTGAATCAGATGGAAAAACGTATAAAAAAACATTAAAACTAAATGATATGCCAACTGCAAGACTTGTTGGAACCAGAAATGCATTTAAAAATTATGTGGCACTAACAAACACTGGAGATCCCATAAACACGATATTTCACAGAAAAATGTTAAAATCTGGAGAAGCATCATTTTCAGGCTGCGGGGAACTAAATCCGCTTCAAAATATGAATTCTGATGAAAAATACATTACTGGAAAAAAAATACTTGTGAATGGTGCAGAAGGACTTATTTTAGGATATGGAACCAGATCCTCAAAAGAAAAACCAAATATGATGGTTTCAGCAGATATGCATGAAATGGATAAATACTACATTGGGGGATTTACAACTTCGGCAGGTGCAGAGATATTCAATACTATTGCAGTTCCAATTGAAGTAAACGAAAAAAATAAAGAATATTTAAAGGCGCTTGATTCTGAAATAGAACTTCCACTAACAAATGTATTTGGAAGAACGAGTCTAGGTTCTGGAAAATATTCCGAAGTATGGGAAAATGCTGATTTAAGGCCTAAAATTGATATTAACAGGTGCAGGGTTTGTGATTTTTGTGAAGCTCAAAAAATGTGCCCAACAAATGCAATTGTAAGGCTTGATCATTTGGGAAAAAGAACACTTCCGAATGAAAATTGCTTTGGATGCGGAGTCTGTGTTGATTCGTGTGCTTATGGAGTATACCAGATGGATAGAAAAAATATCATGGGAATTCCAATAACTTGTAGGCAGTCTGATAGGATTAGAGCATTGAAACTTGCAAAAGAACTTAAAAAACGAATTGAAAAAGAAGAATTTAAAATGTAAGAGTTATTTTAAAATTAAAAATAATTATTCATTATTTTCAAAATCCGTGTTTTCTTCCATAATACTTTCTTTTTTAGATAAAAAATAATTTGAATAGCTCCTGTACCCAAATACCGTTAAAAACATCTGTAAAAACGGCATTGCGAGTACAATAAGAGCTATTGCAATCATTAAAAATACGTTTTGTGTAAATATTCCTATCAATACTGGAATTAATAATATAATGATTACAGGAATGACCACCAATATTGAAACGAGTGCCACTGCAACAAGTACAAATACGTATTCTATTGATATTTTTGAAACTACTTCTTTTAAATCAAAAAATCCCATGAATTCCTTTTTATCTACGAAATTAATTGTTGCAAGGGTTATGTAAAGTGCTTCGATCACAGAAAGTACAAAAGACATCAAATTCACGAACATGTTGAAAAACAGCAAATTTGCACGAGTGTCGGTCACCATCAAAAGTATAACAAATGGTGCTGTGACGATAACGCTTATTATTCCAAATATCACGTGTAAAATGAAAATTCCAAGGAAAAGATATGCCCCTTTAGTTAAAAGTTCTTTAAAATTTTCCCATTCAGGAAGTTCGAAACTCCCTTCAAGGGTATTTTCAATTACTTTCATGTAGTACCCATGAATAAAAGCAGTGAAAACTACGCCAATCATTGCAACTATAAAACCGAGTAACACTCCGCCAAGAGATGCAAATAATGCAAGTTCCGGTGCAATATCCATTAAAGATGGGATTAAACTTGCAAACATTATAACAAGTCCCGATATTATTCCCCCAATTGAAATTAATTGGAAAACTCCGCCCACAAATATTTTTTTCGGATCTGACCATGCAAACTGTAGCGGATCTTTAATATATTTTTCAAAAAACATTACCTAACCACCCCGATGTTATTATAACTAAATTAAGATATAATTTATTAAATCATTTTCTTTTTAAATTACTTAATAATTTTACATTTTGGAGGGGTATTTTGGTTGAAAAATCGACTGAATATAGAAAAACCAAAACTCTGGTTACTATGGGGCCATCTCTTGAGGAAGATTTTGAAAAAAGTCTTGAGTTTATTGATGGGATTCGCTTTAACATGTCCCATGCAAATACAAAAAATATTGAAAAATATCTCGATATTTTAAATGAAAAAAATATTGCAAAACTCATGGATTTAAAGGGAAACAAGATTAGAATAAAAAAATCAAATTTTTCAGAACTCGTTGAAAATCAAGTCGTAAAAATTGGAAAAGATATTTTAATTTCATATATCCCAGAATGTATTGAAAAAGGCCAAAATATCCTGATTAATGATGGAAAAGTGAAATTAATCGTTGAAAATGTTGAAAAAGAGATAAATGCCCGTGTTTTGGTTGGTGGACACATAAAAGAAAAAATGGGAGTAAACTTTCCTGAAGGATGTTTTCCAAACGATTTAACGAGTGAAGATATAAAAAATGTGAAATTTGCAATTGAAAATGAATTTGAATACATTGCACTTTCATTTGTTAGAAGTGAAACGGATATTTTGAATTTAAAAAATTTAATTAAAGAAAATTCCGGAAATTGCTCAGTTATTGCAAAAATTGAGACTAAAGAAGGATTAAAAAACATTGATGAGATTTTAAATCATTCGGATGGGGTAATGATTGCAAGAGGGGATCTTGGAGTTGAAGTTGCCATTGAATATCTGCCCATAATTCAAAAGAATATTATAAAACTTGCAAATGAAAAGGGAAAGCTTGTAATTACTGCAACTCAGATGCTTGATTCAATGGTAAATAATCCTTATCCTACAAGAGCAGAAGTTACAGATGTTGCAAATGCAATATTTGATGGTACTGACTGTTTAATGCTTTCAAATGAAACAACTATTGGAAAATACCCAATTGATTCGATAAAAACTCTCGATAATATTGCAAGAGTTTCAGAAGGAGATATTTCAAAATATAAACAAGAAATAGACTTTGAAGAACATTCAATTTATTCAGGAATTGCTTACGCAGTTGAAGCTCTTTCAAAAAAATTAAATCCTAAAATTGTAATTACTCCAACAACATCTGGAAAAACTCCGCTCAGAATTTCAAAATTCCGTTTTAACTCACCAATCATTGCACTTGCTCCTGAAAATATAGTTTTTAGAAAATTAAGATTAGTTTGGGGGGTAATTCCAATAAAAATTGATGAAATAGGGGATGTTGATGAGGTACTTGAAATATCTAAAAAAATTGCGAAAGATATAATCGATAAAGGGATTTACGTTGTAACGCTCGGACATCCGAAAGGCGAGAAAAAAACAAACGTTATAAAAGTTGAGAGCATATAATCAAACAACCGCTTAAAAAAGGAGATTTAAATGCACCCTACAAAAACACTTCACGGAGCAAAATCAAAATTGCTTGATGGTAAAAAACTCGTTGTAGCAGTTACTTCATCAATTGCAGCAATTGAAGCGCCAAGATTGATGAGAGAATTAATCAGACACGGTGCTGAAGTTTACTGCATAATGACTGAAGAAACAAAAGATATTGTTGGAAAATACTCGCTTGAATTTGGATGCGGAAACGAAGTAATGGACAAAATCACTGGAAAAATCGAACATGTTGATTTATACAATAACTGCGATGGAATGATAGTTTTTCCGGCAACTGCCAATATAATATCTAAAATTTCACTGAATCTCGCAGATAACATTGTAAACACGACTGCAATGATGTTTTTAGAAAAAAAACCAATTATAATTGCTCCGTCAATGCACCAGAACATGCTTGATACTGTTAAGCCCCACATAAAAAACCTTTCTGAAAAAAATAACGTTTTTGTAATGGGCTCAAAAATGGAAGAAGAAAAAGCAAAAGCAATTTCAATTGAAGACGTTTCAAAGTTTGCGATTGATGTATTTTCTGATAAAAATGAAAAAAGTAAAAAAGTGCTTATTTTGTCAGGTGGAACTGCGGAACCAATTGATAAAGTCAGAGTAATTACAAACCTTTCTTCTGGAAAAACTGGCGTTTCACTTGCAGAAGAATTTTGCAGGAATGATTACGATGTTGAGGTGATAAAAGGGCTTGGAAAAGATGTTCCATACTACATAAAATCCGAAAATGTTGGTACTTCAAAAGAAATGCTTGAAAAAGCGCTTGAACTTGGTGAAAGTGCAGATATAATTATTTCGTGTGCTGCAATTTCAGATTATGCTCCTGAAACTAATTTTGAAGGAAAATTAAGTTCAGATATAGAAACACAGACTATAAAATTAAAACAAACTCCAAAAGTTTTAGAAGAATTAAGGAAAAAATTCCCTGAAAAAATTATTGTAGGATACAAGGCAGAATACGGAATAGATTTAGACGAATTAAAGGAAAAAGCACAATCAAGACTTCAAAAATATGGATTGGACGTAATTATTGCAAACGACCTTTCAAAACATTATTTTGGCGATGATTCAAACGAAGTTTTGATTATTGATAGAGAAAATACCCTTAAAGTTTCTGGAACTAAGGATGAGATATCTAAAAAAATTGTTGAAATTGTAAATAATCTCTAAAAGGGATAGTTTGGAATACAAAGATGAAATTGGAGTTATTGGAATCGATGATGCGCCATTTAATAAATCTGACAAAGAAGCGCTGATTATTGGAACTTACATGAGGGGAAACTCCATAGTCGATGAGATATGCTTTAAAAAAATAGAAAAGGATGACTTTGATTCGACTGAAAAAATTTTAAAAATTGTAAAAGATAAACATTTTACAAAAATAAATGCTATTTTTTTAGATGGAGTTACATTTGGCGGTTTTAATATTGCAGATATTGTTAAAATTTACAATGAAACAAAAATTCCAGTAATTGCAATCATGGAAAAGGAACCCGATCTTTTAAAGATAAAATCTGCTTTGAAAAAACATTTTTTTGAATTTCCAGAAAAAATTGAAATGTTAGACTCATTTCCAAAACCTGTACCTTTTGAAAACATATTCATTCAAAATATCGGAATAAATTTTGAAGATGCGTGCAAAATAATTAAAAAAACAAGGCTTAGAAGTAAAATTCCAGAATGCCTTAGAATCTCGCATATTGTTGGAAGAGGATTTTTGAATATTGACTAAAAGGCTTTTTTTATAGTGGGCAAAAAAGCACATGAAGTATGTCTAATATGTAAATATTCCCAAAGTTATTTTTAAGTAAAAAAAGAAAATTATTAAAATATAAGAAAAGAAGGAGGGTTTTTTATGCCAGATTTTGGACATCCATTTGCAGGGGTTGCAAAAGACAGAAAATTAACTGATGAGGAATTAATTCGTTCTATACGTTTTATGATCGCGGCCGAATATGAAGCAATACAGCTCTATATGCAGTTAGCAGAATCAACTGATAACGAACTTGCTATCGAGGTCTTAAAGGATATAGCTGACGAGGAAAGAGTACACGCTGGAGAGTTCTTAAGACTTTTAAAAGAGCTTAGCCCAGATGAAGAAAAATTCTATGCCGGAGGTGCAGAAGAAGTTGAGGAAGAAATTGAAAAGCTAAAAAGTAAATGAAGTAAATAGTAATAGTAAATATCATTTAAAGAGCCCTTTTGGGCCATTTAATATTAGTGTTTTAGATGAATAAATTTAAATTCTAAAATTAATTCCAGAATGCCTTAGAATCTCGCATATCGTTGGAAGGGGATTTTTGAATATTGACTAAAAGGCTTTTTTATAAAAAATTGGGAATTATTAACTGTTATTTTCTTTTTAAAGGCTATTAATGCCCTTATTTTCCAAAATCAAATAAAAAAATATTAATAATAGTTTTTTCATATTTTTTCTGTCTATATAAGAAGTACGGAGGAATAACATGGAACTAAACGGTGTAGTAATTGAAGATACATTCGCAGAAGGATTCCCTATCTGGGTTTCAAGAGTATTGATCACAGCAGCAACAGAAAGATTAGCAAAAGCGGCTGCAACTGAAGCAACAGGATTTGCATGCTCAGTTATCATGTGCCCAGCTGAAGCAGGTATTGAAAAATACGTATCCCCTGCAGAAACACCTGACGGAAGACCAGGATACATCATTGAAATCTGCCACCCTAAAAAAGCAGAATTAGAACACCAATTATTAGAAAGAATCGGACAGTGTGTATTAACTGCTCCAACAACCGCAGTATTCAACGCAATGGGCGAAGATGCTACAGAAGAATTGAAAGTTGGTTTCAAATTAAAATACTTCGGTGACGGATACGAGAAAAAAGTAAAATGCGAAGAATGCGGAAAAACACTTTACTCAGTTCCAATCATGGGTGGAGACTTCCTCATTGAAAGCAAACTTGGAATTAGAAAAGGAGTTGCAGGAGGTAACTTCTTCATTATGGCTGAAAACAATATGGCTGCATTAATGGCTGCAGAAGCTGCAATCGATGCGATCAATGCAGTTGAAAAAACAATTACGCCATTTACTGGCGGAATCGTTGCTTCAGGAAGTAAAGTAGGATACACAAACCCTAAATACAGCTTCATGGCTGCAACTACAAACGAAAAAATGTGCCCTACATTAAAAGACACTGTTGAAGGAAGCGAAATTCCAGCAGATGTTAACGGAGTTTATGAAATCGTTATCGATGGTATTGACGAAGCTTCAGTTGCTGCTGCTATGAAAGCAGGAATTAAAGCTGCTGTAACAATTCCAGACGTTAAAAAGATCACTGCAGGAAACTACGGTGGAAAATTAGGTCCTTTCCAAATAAAATTACAAGAATTATTCTAATTCTTTTTAACTAATTTTATTTTTTACATATTGCAATTTACACGACTATTTGATCAGGAGGTTTTATTTTGAAACCAAAAAAAGCACTTTGTAAGGATGTCCTTGCAGAATTTACGCTAAACAAGTCATTTAATACTTACCGGGGAAAAATCGTAAAATGCGATTTTAATGGGTTAATTGAAGGGGTGGTGATGTTAAATAAAAAAAATCATCACTATTTTTATCCGCTTAGTGCATTGCACATGATAAAACCGTTAAAATGTGTTCCAACAAACATTTTGCCAAAAACTTCACTTCCAACGAATCCAAAAGATATCCATTCAAAAGAAGCACTTTCAAGAATCGTAGGTAGGACTCTAAAAGTATGCTATGATAACCCTAAAACTTCGTATTTAGGAAGACTTTTAGGTTTTACAAGAGGAATTTTCTCATGGACATTAGTTCTTGAAATATATGGTGAAGTCTTTATTTTGATAAATCCTGATTACATCTCTTACTATGGAACTAAATGGAGATTGCCAAGAAATAATGCACCATTTAAATCCCCGTCACTCATGAACCTTACAAAAACTACAATGTTCCTTAAAAAATGTCTTTTAGAAGAAGTAACTCTCGAAATGGACTATCCTCGAATAAATATAGACGATAACGCATTTGTGTATCCTCAAGGAATACAGTCAGAAGATGAACACTTGAAAAGACAGATTTCTGGATTTTTAAAAGAACAAGGTTTAAGATTTTAAAATAAAAATTATCCGATGTAGCTTAAATCATCGTGATTTTGTGGAGCTTGCATTCCTTGCTCCTGCATTTGCACTTTTTCTAAGAATTTTTCCATTTCTTTTGCTCTTTCATCGAGTTTTTTCATGTCGATTTCAAACCCGATTGCTTTTGCAAGTATTTCAAGCACATTTCCAGCAGATTTTGGGTCAACCAAATAACCTGGAGTTTCACCCATTAAACAAATTCCTTCAATTCCTTTTAATTTTGAAAATTTAAGCATTAAACCTGCTGCACCAATTATGCTTCCGCCATCAGTTCTAAATTCTGCACCAAGTTCTTTATGTTCTTCAGAAATTTCTTTTGAAGTTGAAGCTACAAACACTTTTAAATCGTCTGAAATTTTTCCAATTCCAAATCCGCCAAGCGTGTATGTTTTTTTAGCCCCATATTTCATTGCAATATCCACAATTCTTTCTGAAAGAACGTACTGCCCTTTTGGAGATAATGCTTGGGTATTTCCAAGAACGATTACCATTGGAACTGGTTCTTTTACAAGATAGAATTCGTTTTTCATGAATTCAATTGTTCCATCGTCTTTTACAACGATTTGTGGTGGAAAATCGTCGCAATAAAGTTCGAGAACTTTTTCACCGTTGAATTCTTCAACAATGTGTTCTGCGGCTACCCTTCCAACGTGCCCGATTCCAGGAAGTCCTTCGATTAAAACCGCATCTTTTAAAGGTTCTGCATCGATTAATTCATTCTCAATAATTTTTACCATTTTATCGCCATAAATCCATTTAGTTTTTAAACAATGTTTTATAATTTTTTGCATATTTTCTAAATAATATAATCTTTTCTTCTGAAAGGTTTAATAAATGCATTATTTTCTTTGATATATAGTTTTCCCCGAATAATAAAGACATTGCGCTTGTAAAGTTTTTAGGGCTGTGTTCACGCGCCTTATCGAAATCTATAATATAAATTCCTTTTTTTGAAACCATTATGTGCTTTCCACCCTGAATTTCAGTGTGATCAATTTTATGAAGATCTAAACGCAAACACTGCCTTAAAGTTTCTTCGATTACAAATAAAACTTCTTCTGGAGTCAAATCATCAATACAGTCTTTTAACATTTCCCCATCAACGTATTCCATCACCATATGGGCTTCAGAGTACTCGTAAACTTTTGGGCCAACTCCAAATGAATTGGTTTTTTCTAAAATTTTTCCCTCGTGTGGAATCGTGATTTTTGGAGTATCGAGTCTTGGAATTTTTACTGCTAAAATAATATGATTTCCATTTTCATCAACATATTTATCGCTAAATGCTTTAAAAACTACCCCCCTGTGTCCTCTTCCAATATATTCAGTAAAAACGATATATCCTGAAAGTTTTTTTAGGATGTCCCAGTCAAAAAGCGTTGAAGAAATAGCGTTAAGTCCTTTAATATCCATTTTTAAATCTAAATTGGCCATATTTGCACCAAAAACGTTTTAATCAATCTCCATATTTAAGTCCCTGCGATAAGGATTAATTAATAAATTATATATATCAAAATTAATATGTTAATTTTAAGGAGGGATACGATGGATAATACGGTGTACGTTGGAAACAAAGGCGTGATGAACTACGTCCTTGCAGTGATTACTCAATTTAACTCCGAAAATGCTGATGAAGTCATTATAAAAGCCAGAGGCAAGGCAATCAGCAGGGCTGTTGACGTTGAAGAAATGGTTAGAAAAAGATTCATGTCAGAAATTAAGATTAAAGAAATAAATTTGGGAACTGACCATGTGCAGAGCGAAGATGGAAAATCCATAAACGTATCCACAATCGAAATAATTCTTACGAAATAATTTTACTTTTTTAATTAAAAAATTAAATTAGATAGTTAAAATATCATTTAACTCAATTAATGACTGTTCTCCGGTTTCCATATTTTTCAAAGCAACTTTTCCTTCCGAAATGTCATTTTCACCGACAATCAGTACTTTTTTGATGCCTTTGTTGTTTGCATAGTTAAGTGCCTTATTTAATTTTCTGCCCATTAAATCTAATTCTACGGATTTTCCAGCGTCTCTTAATGTTTTTGCAATTTTAAAACATTCATTAAGCAACATATCGCTACTTTTAACAGGAACTACAAATATTGCTTCTTCTTCAACTTGAAAATCATCAATATTTAACATAATCCTGTCAAAACCATATGCAAATCCAACAGCAGGGCTTGGCTCACCTTCGAAGAGCTCGATTAAATTATCATACCTTCCACCACCACATACCTGTCTTGCACCTTCTCTTTTTCCGTAAATTTCAAAGACCATTCCTGTGTAGTAGTCAAGTCCCCTTGCAATTCCAAAGTTAATAATGTATTCATGAGGCACAAATTCAAGAATGCTGTCAAGATTTTCTAAAGCTTCCACTGAACTTTCAAATTCAGCTAATTTTTCTTTTAATTTGGAAATTACTTCCCTTCCGCCTTTTAATTCTAAAACTTCAAATACTTTTTTCGAAATTTCAATGTTCTTTTCGGATTCTATTCTGCTTAAAACTGTTTTTAATCCTTCCATATCTTCTTTATCAATAAGACGTCTTATTTCAGTTCCTTCGTCGTCTGAAAGATCGTATTTTTCAAAAACACCTTTTAAAACACCGAGGTGTCCAATATTTATTTCGAAATCCATGTTGATTTCTTTTAAACCGTCTATTGCCATGTTTATAACTTCTGCATCAGCAATAGGCTTTTTACTTCCAATTAATTCGGATCCCATCTGCCAAAATTCCCTGTACCTTCCAGCTTGAGGATTTTCATACCTAAAACAGTTTGTAAAGTAGTAAAGTTTTACCGGTTTTGGAGTATTCTTAAATTCGTTTATGTAGAACCTTGCAACTGAAGAGGTCAGTTCAGGCCTTAAACCCATTTCCCTATTTCCATGGTCCTTGAAAACAAAAAGCTGTGTTCTAATTTCGTCACCTGTTTTTTTAGAGAGCAACTCAAAGCTTTCAAATGTAGGCGTGTTTATTTCGGAAAAATTATAACTGTCAAAAACTTTTCTAAGTTTTTTTTCGATTACTTTCCTTTTTTTCATTTCTTCAGGTAAAAAATCCCGTGTACCTTTAGGTTTTTGAAACATCAACATCAACTCTAACAAATTTAAGTGTGTAAATTTTAAATTACAAATGAAAAAAGTAAAAAATTATTGTTTTTCGATGGGTTCATCGCTTAAAATTTTGTTTATGTCTTCTTCCATCATGTGTCCTTTGACTGTCACGTTAACTTTTTTAACGCCTTCAAGATCAGCTACAACCTGTTTTGCGCCACCAGCCATGTGAATTACGCTCATACAGCCTGGGTTTGTAGGTGTAAGTGTGAATGAAACTACACCTTCATCCCCAACTTCCACATCGGATATGAGTCCCATCTCAACAATGCTGATTCCCATGTGCGGATCTGCTACCTGTTTTAATGCGTTCAATACATCATCTTTAGAAACCATAGATTTCACCTTTTCTGGAAAATAACATAACTTGAATTTCTTGTTATATATATCTGTATCATTGGAGTTAAGACCAAAAAGGCATGATTATGGAGTTAATCTTTGCCTGTCTCTTGGGAATAACACACATTCTCTGATGTTATCCTGTGCGGTTAAAACCATTGCAAACCTGTCAGCACCAAGTCCCCATCCTGCGTGTGGAGGCATTCCAAATTTGAATGCTTCAAGGTAAGTCTCAAATGAATCTGGATTCATGCCCATGTTTGAGATGTTTTCAACTAAAAGGTCGTATTTGTGAACTCTTTGAGCTCCTGATGATATTTCAAGTTCTTTGTACATCAAGTCAAATGCTTTACAAACTTTATTGTCGTGTTTGTGTGGAAGGGTGTAAAATGGTCTTGTCTGTGTTGGCCATTCAGTAATAAAGTAAAGGCCGCCCATTTCGTCACCAACTGCTCTTTCAGCAGCTCTTGATAAATCTTCTCCCCATTCAATTTCTACGCCTTTTGCATTTGCAATATCGATTGCTTCGGTGTAAGTTATTTTATCGAATGTTTTTTCAGGAATTTCCCAGTTTAATTCTAAAAGTTCAATTTCTTGAGGTCTGTTGTATTCGATATCTGCGTAACAATTGTAAACTACTTTTTCAAGCATTGCCATAGCATCTTTTTCGTTTACAAATGACATTTCTGTATCGATTGAAATTGCTTCGTTTAAGTGTCTTCTCGTGTTGTGTTCCTCTGCCCTGAAAATCTGTGCAATTTCGAACACTTTGTCGAATCCACCAGCCATCATCATCTGTTTGTAAAGCTGTGGGCTTTGACCTAAAAATGCTTCTTTTTCAAAGTATGAAATAGGGAATAATTCAGTTCCACCTTCTGTTGCACTTGCAACCAATTTTGGAGTGTTTACCTCAACAAATCCGCCGTCTGCAAATGTTTTTCTAATTGACCTTAACATTTCAGATCTTATTTTAAATATTGCCTGAATTTTTGGTCTTCTGATATCTAAAAACCTTTTGTCGAGTCTTGTATCGATTTCTGCAGCAACTTTTTCTGAAGGATCAAGTGGAAGCGGTGCATCAGCTTTGTTAAGAACTCTTATTTCTATAGGAATTACTTCAAATCCTTTTGGAGCTTTTTCGTTTGCAACTACTTTTCCCCTAATTGCAATTATGTCTTCTTTTCCCAATTTTTTTGCGATTGCAAATGTTTCTTCGTCAACTTTCTGTTTTGGAACTACTGCTTGAATTGTTCCTTCCCTGTCTCTCAAAATTACAAATGCGAGTTTTCCTAACGCCCTTATTGAGTGAACCCAACCCATCAAAATAACTTCCTGACCGTCCATTTCAGGAATTACTTCTTCTGAGTAGTGAGTTCTTCTCCAATCTGCTATTAAATACACCATTTCACCTTACATCTAGTTAATTCATCTGTGATTCATTCGTAAACATTAACAAAACTAATGATTATTATGGTATTTATACTGTAATGTAGAGTAGAGCGCATATTATAAAATGTTTTTCAAGTTTTCGTACATCCGTAGTTAAATCCCAAATTTTTAAAAATATAGTAAATATCTAAAAAAATGAAAAATATAAAAAAAGCCTGAAATTATTTGTTTGGATAAATTATCTCTTTTTCTGTAATTATTCCAGTAATTAGTTCTGGAGGAGTGCAATCAAATGCAAAATTGTATGCAGAAACTCCTTTTGCCACAATTCTTACGTTATCAATATGTGTTACTTCAGATTCGTCTCTTTCTTCAATAACGATATCTCCCACCTTACTTTCAAAATCAAAAGTCGAATAGGGTGCTGCAACGTAAAAAGGAATATTGTGGTATTTTGCAAGTATTGCAAGCGAATAAGTTCCAATTTTATTAAAAACATGATAATCTGAAAGAATCCTGTCAGCACCAACGATTATCTTGTCAACTAATCCTTTACTCATCATAAACCCTGCAGTGTTATCACATATCGCTTTTACAGGAATATTTTCATAATTTAATTCAAAACAGGTTAATTTTGCACCCTGTAATCTTGGTCTTGTTTCATCTGAGAGTACATTTATCTTTTTTCCGTTGTAGTGTGCAAATCGAATTACACTTAATGCAGTTCCATAAGCAGACGTTGCAAGTGCTCCTGCGTTACAGTGCGTTAAAATTGTATCTCCATCTTCAAATAAAACTTCCCCAATCTCTCCGATTTTTCTGCAAAGTTCAATATCTTCTTCATGGATTAATTTAGCTTCTTCCAATATTGATTTTCCAGAATTTTTTGCGTCAATGATTTTTTCAAGTGCCCAGAATAAATTTACCGCAGTTGGCCTTGTTTCTTTTAATTCAATATATGCTTTTTCTATATCGTCCCCATTTAATTCAGCTAAAGCCATTCCATAAGCTGCAGCAACACCTATTGCCGGAGCGCCTCTCACAACCATATCTTTTATTGCAAAACATACATCTTTATAATCTTTGCATTCAAAATACACTAATTCATTGGGTAATTTTCTTTGATCGATCAATACAAGCTTTTTTTCCGAATCATTCCAAAATATAGGTCTTAAATCCTTACTCAAAATCTCACCATTATAAATAAGTCGAAGATAGTAAAAATAAGTAACCTCAAATGACTATTTAATTTATGCACTTTTTGTTAAAATTTAAATTATTTAAGCATGATAGTTCAAAATTGCCCTGAATTACTGGTGAGCCCCATGAAATTTGTAAAAGAACTGATTAGTTACAGTACCGCTAAAAATAAGGTTTTTAAAAAATTTGAAGAAATATTGGACGATAAATTTGAAGAAATCGAAATAAATAAAGCATTTGGTAAAATCTGCTTTGAAGATATTTACGCCCCATGCAATATACCGATGTTTAATCGTTCAGCAATGGATGGCTATGCAGTGATTGCAGAAGATACCTTCGGAGCATCTCAAACAAACCCGATTATATTAAATTTGGTTGAAACTGATTCAATAAATGAAGAAGAAATTTACCGGCTTTCTACGGGCATGAAACTTCCAGAAAACTCAAATGCAGTTGTAATGAAAGAGTATACTAAAGAATACGATTCTTTCGTTGAGATTTATACTGGAGTTCACCCAAATGAAAATGTGTCCAGAATTGGGGAAGATGTGAAAACTGGAGACCTTGTTCTTAAAAAAGGAGAATTAATTACTCCGTACCACGTTGCTTTAATTTCATCGCTTGGACTAAAAAAAATAAAGTGTTATTCTTTAAATATTGGGGTTATTGCAACAGGCGATGAATTACTCGATATTGAAGACCTCGAAAGTATCGAGAAGCTTGCAAAAAGTGCGATGATTGTTAATTCAAATTCTATGATGGTTTCAGACCTTGTAAAAGAAACTGGTTTGTCCCCTACAGTATATAGAAAAGTTCCTGACAACAGCGAAGAACTTGAAAAAGCAATTAAAAAAGCACTTGTGGAAAATGATGTTGTTATTACCACTGGAGGAACATCTGTTGGGGATAGAGATTACACGATTGACATAATTAAAAAAATTGGAAATTTAATATTTCATGGAATTCAGATTAGGCCAGGTAGACCTGTTGGTTTTGCAGAAACAGAAGTTGAAGGAAAAAAGAAATTATTATTCGTTCTTTCAGGATACCCTGTTGCATCAGCAGTACAGTTTGAACTTTTAATTGCAAATTACTTCAAACCTCGAAAATTGGTTAAACTTCAGATAAATCGAAATATCGCATCTTCCCTCGGTAGAACCGACATTGTAAGGGTAAAACTTGTAGAAAGCGAAGGATTCACTAAAATTGAACCTTTGAGAATAACGGGAAGTGGTGTTTTGTCGTCAATGACGAAAGCTGATGGTTACATGATGATAAAGGAAAATATTGAAGGATATGAAAAAGATGAATTCGTTGAAGTTTATTTGTTTTAAGCTCTCATGGTGATTTAATGAATTATCTGATAATTCTTCTATTTTTTACAATTGGACTTTTTTTAGGATTCTACATAAATTCAAATAGAATTTACAGTACCTTTCCAATAGTTTTAGTTTTTAACGTCTTGCTTTATGAAGCATATCTTTTACACATGCTAAATAGCGGTTTAGCGTACACCCTGCCGCTTGGAAATATGCTAAGCTACATTATCATAAACAACATTTCCGTAGTAATTATAACCACATTTGGCTTTTTTATGGGCGTTATTTTAAAAGTACTGACAGGTACCTCCTACGGTAGATGTTAAAAATGATCTAAAAATTTTAAAATTTAGGATAAGATTTAAAAAAAGTTAAAAAGTAATTAAACGCCCAAAAGTGCTAAAAGGGCCCCGATAAGTCCCAAAACTGTTGCGAACAGTGCAACAGGATATATTTGCCTGAATGTAAATACTGGTGTGTATGCACTAACAACCGCAGAAATTATTGGGAACATCAGTGCTACTGCAAAGTTCATCACTATTGTAATCGGATTTAAGATATCCGGTGCAATCCCCAAATAAAGGGTTGCAAACAAGCTTCCAAGGGTTATCATTAAAAGTTCTTTTACGCTTAAGTAAAGTGCCCTGTATTTTCCAGAGTATTCCATCGTAGGGCCTTCTATAACGTCCGCTTTTGTGTGCATTATTGAAAATGGGTAGTCTTTTGTCATGATTATATATCCAATAATATAAGCTAAAGCTCCGAATAACCCGCCTAAAGTGAATAAAAAATTACTTCCAATTAAATTGACTAAAAATATCGATTTATGCGGTATAAATGGTAGCAAAGTTGCTAAATAAAATGGGAAAGATCCAACAGTAATCATTTTAAATGCCCTAACTGCTGAAAGCTGTCCCAATGTCATTTTTATGGTACTTAAGTATCCACTACCTTTACATTCATCAATAAATGGCATTCTAATACCCATTACTGTTGAAGCGAGTGATCCCATTATAATGTAGCCCATTTCCTCAATTTTTAAAAGCCCAATGATACCAATCTCGTTTGAAAGAATGTGGAAATTTACTATTGTTGTTAATGCTAATACCATCCATATAACAATAAAACTAACTAAAGGCATGAATTTGTAGAGTTTTGGAAGATCTGAAACTGGCTCTTTTGCTTCTTTGTATAAATATTTAAATATCGCCCAAAAACCAGGAGAAGATAGTGATGGACCTTTTCTTTGCTGAATTCTTGCCTGAATTTTTCTCTGAATTCCTGGAACCCAGGTAGAAATTGCAAAAGCTATCAAAGGAATTCCTATCATTGAAAGGATAATTTCAAACGTTTCTATTGTTAAAATATTTTCAAACATGATTATCTCCTCATCCATTCAGGATTTTTGGCAGGGCTTTTACAATTCCCGAGATAATGTCTTCAGGTCTTGGCGGGCATCCTGGAACCTTCATATCAACTGGAATTATATTTTCAACAGGACCATCTATAAATGTAGAAGTTCCCAAATCTCCACCAATATTGTTGTAAACTCCACCCATCAATGCGCAGGCCCCTGCTGCGATCACTGCTTTTGGTTCAGGAATTTCATCGTATATTTTTTTAAGTGACGCAGAAACTGCCTTTGTAACGCAGCCAGTTACCACTAAAACATCCGCTTCTCTTGGATTCCACGTTAAAAATACGTTGTACTGTTCCGCATCATAAAATGGAGACAAAACACAGTTTACAACTTCAATATCGCAACCATTACATCCGCCAGTATAAACAAGCATGATATGAATATTTTTCTTTCTTGAAAGCTCTTTTAACATGACTACACCTTACACTTTTGAGTTCGCTTTCTTTTCCCGCTTAACGATTCCTGAAATGTTAATCGAAAGTATTTTAGCAATCTTTGATAGCTGTTCTTCAGGAATTTCGATCGGTTTTTCCAGTAATTTTGAAAGATCTACTTGAACTAAGTCTTCCCCAACATGTCTTGGGTGAATTGGAGATATTTCATTAAATAGGGCAAATACGGGACAGAAATCATGACAGTATAAACAGTATACACATTTATCATAGTCTATTTTTGGAACTGCTTCTTTGGAATAGGTTTCAGTAATTTTTACAGGTTCTACAGGCATCATTTCGATAGCCTTTGTAGGACATGCATTTTTACATCCTCCACAACCGATACAGAGTTCAGAAAATACTGAACTAGGAAGTTCAATACCGTTTAAAATCTCTGCCGTCATCTCTTTTGATGTGTATCTATCGCTTCCGAGAATTATTCTTTCCAGATTCTCGTAAAAACCAGAAATAAACACTTTTGTAAGTCCTTTTAACGTCATGATTATCCCTTTGCTTAAATTATTTGGTCTTTTCATTCCAAGTTCTGTAGATTCTTATGGCCCTTGTAGGACAGATATTAACACATGCTGAACAGTATTCGCATTTTTCAGTATTTATTTCGCCCTTATCTATTGCATCGTTTGGACAGATAATGGTACAAAGACCGCATTTTACGCAGTAGTCACTGTCTGTTCTTATGTAAGAGTTTTCCCTATCAACTACCTTTTTGTGTCCAGATGTATTTTCAATAACGTCTCTTGGGCAGTTTATTGCACATTTTTCGCACATTACACAGTTGTCATTGAATATAACTTCGGAATGCACTTTATTTCCACTGAAATTTAAACTATCAATCTTTACAGTGATTGCATCGTTTGGACAGACCATTGAACAGGTTCCACATGCAATGCATTCTTCCTTGTCGATTGAAGTAAATTTTGACCTTTCTTTAATGGAAATTGCGTCTTCTGGGCACTCTTTAATACATACTTCACAGAGTACGCATCCACCATTAACAAATTCTCCTTTATTAATTCTGACTCCTTGTGGGCACTCTTTAACGCAGGTGTTACACAATGTGCAGGTTTTTGGGTCGTAGAGTATTTTTCCGTTCTCAAATCTCAAAGCATTTGAAGGACACAGATCAACACAAAGACCGCAGTTTATACAGTGTTTTTCAGGTTTTGCTTTTACGTCTTCTTTTGTTTTTACAACTTTAAATTCAGAAATCTCAAGAACATCTTTAGGACATTTTGAAATGCAGTTTCCACAGAGTATACAGTTTTCAGTAACTTCTCCGTAGTCTATTGCATCAACAGGGCAGACTTCCTTACAGATATTACATCTTGTACATCCATCAACTGTTTCTGATTCAATAATCGTGTCTTTAGGACATAAATAAATGCACTTCCCGCATTCTATGCATTTTTCAGAATCTATTGAAATTGAGGTTCTTACTTTCCTTTCAGCAGGTTTTACAATTTTTACGTGTTTTGGCTCAGGGAATTCGTATGTTTTTCCCATCATTTTAAAAATTGTGGAGTACCTTTCCATCAACATTTTATTTTTGGTATCTTTGAGGCTGCTTGGATCAAAGTAAAGTCTTGCATCATAGGGGCATTCTGTAGTACAAAGTCCGCACATAACACACATTCCTGTAGGGTAAGCTTTTCCAGTTGAATCTTCCCTTATGTCAATTATATCGATAGGACATACGTTTTTACAGATTCCGCATCCAGTACAGAGTTTTCTGTTAACATAGTATCCACCGTATTCGTTTTTCTTGATTGCGCCGGTTGGACATTCTTTTGCACATGTTCCGCAAGTAATACATGAAAACGCCTTACCGTCAATCATTTTTATTGCATTTGTTGGGCAAACTTCCATGCATTTTGAAATTTCTTTATTTTTACAGTTTTCACATTCTTCGTAAGTCCTGCATTTTTTGATGTCTGTTACAATCATATTATCGCCCGGAAATACCTTTAATTCCACTACCTATTAAAATTCCAACAATTCCTGAGAAAAATATGTGTGAAAAGGGTATTGCTTCATAATACGGCGTTGGATTCATTAAATACGAGATACATAATGCTCCAATTAACCATAAAATTACGTTATTTCTATTTTCTATTTTCAATCCCAATAAGAGACCCACTAAAACGCCGATAATGGCCACAAAGTTCAAATTTAAAGTCATGATTTGATTGAGTGCAAAATTGTACATTGTATCACCGACTATTCCCTGACGATGTAGTCTTTAACTACCTTTTCACCAGTTAATAGGAATGTAATTGTTGAAAGACCTGCTAAAACCTTTAAACCTACTGCAATATTTAAATAAGGAATAATTCCAGTATTTTCAAGTCCTGAAGGGGATAAAAATACAGGATATCCAAATAAATCTCCAAAATTAAAGAGATAAAATCCTGAAACAATTATTCCAAGAACACCTAATGACATGAATAATATTGCTCCAAATGATTCTAAAGACTCTAAAAAGTGGTGTTTGAATTTAATTGGAGTTTTTGATCCAAATGCAACGATACTTAAAATATATGCTGCTGCAATTAATGAACCGCCCTGGAATCCTCCACCTGGAGTTATATGTCCGCCCAAAATTATAGTAATTCCCAAAGCCATTAGTAAAATACTTAAAGGCATTGCTAAAACCTTAATTATTGAAGTAAATCCAATTTCGGCGTCTGATTCTTCTTTAGAATTTGAATAAACTTCTTTTAAAAATTCTGTTTCGAATAATCCTCTTCCAAAAACCATTCCAGTAACTAAAACGGAGGTTACAAGAATCATACATTCCCCTAAAGTATCAAAACCTCTCCAGTCGAACAGAACTGCCGTTATCAGGTTTGGAACGATATAATTTTGAGTGTAAATGTAATTTACACCTTCTACGACATTTATATTAAATAATGAATAGAGTATTGCCGATCCAAAGAACACAAATGAAAGAAAAACTGCGATTTCTCTTTTTTGAGTCATTTTACCACCTTATCTGGCAAAGTAAATAACCATTGTCAGAAGTCCCGAAAACATCGAAAGCCAGAAAAGCTGGTTATTTACATCGTTTGAATTTTCTTTTTGAAATTTGAATATTAATGGCATCCAGGAGTACGCTAAACCGATTACTGATAGTCCAATCAGTACAAACAAGATATTTCCGTATACCCTAAAAATTAAAAATAAAGACAGGATTAAAAATCCGTAGAGCGTAAATTCAGCCGTTAAAACTGCACCAACAGAAATTCCGTCTCCGTGGTTTTGTTCATCCATTTCTTTTTTGAAATCGCCGTAAGTCATTTTATCACCGAATCAGACTATAAAGTCCATACCCTTCCAATTTCGTTTGCAAATGGATAGATTATGTCTGTTGCAAGGCTTGGGAATATACCTAAAAGTATGCACAAGAATGTTAAAACCGCGAGTGAAAATACCGCGTATTTTGAAGGTTTTGCTTTTTTGTATTCTTCAATCTGTTCCTGACTGCAAGGCTTCAAGTAAATTAAGTAAAATGCCTTCATCATGGATACAAACGTTCCGATACTCACAAGAATCATAATGATTGCAAGTTCAGGCATATTAACATTCATTGCAGCTTCTGCTAACAATAATTTACTTTGGAATCCGTTGAATGGAGGTACACCACTGATTGCAAGTTTTGCACATAAAACCATGAATGCAGTTGCAGGGATTACTGGAAGAAGGCCGCCAAGTTTGTTTAAATTTCCTGCATTTCTTCTTTCAACTATTTGGGCACCCAAAAACAGAGCACTTTTATAAATAACGTGGTTTATTGCGTGGAATATTCCTGCAACAATTCCTAAAGGAGTTCCAATTGCAATTCCTGCTGCAACATAACCGCCCTGACTTATCGCGTGATATGCAAGGAGTTTTTTGTAATCATTTTGCAATAGTGCCATTACAACTCCAAAAACCATTCCTAAAACGGAAAGTGCAATTAAAACTCCGTGAGCACTTGCAAAGTAAGAAAGTCCACCAAATAACTTGAAAATTACAAGCAATAATGCAACAAGTACGAATTTTGAATACGTCTGAAGCATTGCAGCAACAAACGGTTTTGCTCTTGCGTAAATATCTGCTTTTACAGTATGGAACGGTGGAAGACCGCTACCATAGCAAAGCCCGATAATAAGCATTAAAAGTCCACCATAGATCGTTGGAGTTGATGGATTGTTTAAAAGGAAATTGTGCATATCCGAAATATTCAAAGTTCCAGTTGCTGCTAAAAGCATTGAAACTCCGAGCAAAAGAATAGAACCTGCAAAATTACCAAGTATTAAATATCTAAAAGCAGCTCGGTAAGCTTTTTCGGTACCTGATGCAATAACAAGTCCGGTTTGTGCAATTGCAGCTATTTCATAGAATACATAGATGTTAAATAAATCATCTGCTAAAACTACCGCTGAAACACTCGCCAAACCCATTAACATTAACGCTACAAAAAGACCGCTTGACTTTTTTTCTCCGAGTCCTGTTATCAACACTAAAGAGCCGATTAACATTATAACGGTGATAATAAGCTGTTTTACTGGAGTATAAAGGTAAGATATTCCTGAAATAAGCCCGTTTTCTAAGCCGTGGGCTCCGAAGTTATAAATTCCATAAGATCCGATAAATGGAAGTGCCAATAATAGAATAGCCATTAAAAGTGTCATCGGCCTGATTAATTTATCTTTCCCGTTAAGATAATTGAATATGATGGCCACGAACATAGGAAAAACTACAATCAGGGGAAGTAAGTTCATTGAGCTCACCGTTTAAAGTTAAATCGTTAGTCTTCTTTCAAGATTTCTGAAGATTTTAGTGTTTTGTATTTTTTGTAGAACACTATTGAAAGTCCGAGCATTATTGCGAGCATTGAAGCTTCAATAACGATATTCGTAAGAACAAGCGCTTGAGGAAGTGGATAGCTTGCAAGAGTTGAAAACAGTGCAAATTCCATTTCTGGTGCCTTTATAGGAACTATTCCGCCAGTGTATCCTATGGCAATCAGTGTCAAATTTACACCGTTTCCAAGCGCAGAAAGTGCGATAATTTTTTTAAGAACATTATCAACAAAGAAAGTCCCGTATAACCCAATAACAATTAAAATACCTGCAGTTATAAAGGAAGCAAGTTGTAAATCCATATTACCACCGTTAGGGACCAAAAAACTCGATTTAAAATGTTAAATTTAAAAATCCTCTTAATCTATCATTAATTATAATGATAAATACCTTTAAAAAACTAAATATATATAGATTATGGTACATTTATGTTCATGATAATTTTGGTGAAATTATGACCGTAACAGTCGAGAATTTAACAAAACGGTATGGAGAAAAGGTTGCTCTTGATAACGTTAGTTTTGACGTTAAAAAAGGGGATATCTTGGGCATTATCGGAAAATCCGGTGCTGGAAAAACGACTCTCATAAAGATACTTCGGGGCACTGAAAGTTTTGACGAAGGAAAAATCGAAGTTTCTGGAAAAACAGAAAATTTAAGGGAAATTACTGCAATTCACCTTCAGAGAAATTTTGCTTTGTGGGCAGAACCTGCAATATACAATATTATAAGAAAACTCTACGCAGTTAGAACCAATTCTGATGAAGGCCTTCCAGTTGAAGAAGAAATGGAAGAATATAGGAAAGATGCCACGGAAATTTTAAAATTGGTTGGTTTAGAACATAAAAGGGATGCTTACTCGAACATTCTAAGTGGCGGGGAAAAACAGAGACTCATTTTGGGAAGGCAGATTGCAAAAATTTATGCGAAAAATGGTGACGGGGTACTTTTACTCGATGAACCTGCAACAATGGCGTGTCCTGCATCAAAACAGATTCTTTTAGATGTTTTGAAAAATATCAATGAAAAATTAGGAGTTACGATCATTGTAACTTCACACCTTCCAGAAATTCATAAATACTTGTGTAAATCTTGCATTTTAATTGAAAACGGAAAAATAGTAATGAAAGATACTCCTGAAAAAGTAGTTGACGAATTTTTAAAAGATATGGTTGAAAAATACGGCAGAATATCTAAACCTACTGAAAAAACTATTGTAGAAGTTGAAAATGCGTCTAAAAGATACTACGTTGTAAATGGTGGAGAAACACTGAATTTAAAAGATATATCTTTTGAAGTTAAAGAAAAAGAGATTTTATCAATCCTTGGCCCAAGTGGAACCGGAAAATCCGTAATACTCAGACTTCTTGCAGGCCTTGAATCACCCGACAAAGGAGTAGTTAAATTAGAAGGAATCGATTTACTGGATTTTGGATGGGACAGGATGAATTTAAGAAGGAAAATTGGAATTATGCACCAAGAATTTTCCCTTGCACATTATTTAACGGTAAATGAACTTTTAAAATACAGACTTGGCGTAAAAAGTATTGAAACCGTTGAAAGCGCAAAATTAAAAGCTGCGGAACTTGGAATTTCTCCAAAAATGGTTGATGGACTCTACCAGCTTTTAGATCTTCCAGAAACTGAAATGAGAAACAAACTTGACAAAATTGGAATTTCTGAAATGGTTGTAAGAAAGCTTTTTCCTGCAAAACCTGTTGAATATGATGCAAATGAACTTTTAGATGCGCTTGATTTGAATAGAGAAACCTTGAACAAAAAACCAACTGAATTGAGTGGTGGGGAAAAAGTAAGAGTTGCAATGGCACTTCAGCTTGTATTGGAACCAGATATATTACTTTTAGACGAACCATTTGGAGATTTGGATCCATTAACACTTAGAGAAGTTTCAAATTACCTCAAAAAGATAAATGATACTGTTGGAACCACAATTATTATGATAAGCCACCACGTTGACTTGATAAAAGAGATCAGCGATCGTGCAATATTAATCGATGAAGGAAAACTCTTGATGGATGGAAATCCAGAAGAAGTCTGCGAAAAATTCATTGAAAGAAGTAATTCGAAGTTTATGAATCAATAAACTTATTTTATAATTTTTTCTGAAAATCTAATAAATATGTATCCAAATACTACCCCAATAAGCATTCCTCCAAGTACATCGTGTGGGAAATGCACTCCAACGTAAATTCTGCTAAATGCAACCAAAAATGCCCATAAAAGTAACAGCATTATTTTAAATGACTTTTTTGAATCTAAATTGATTGAATTTTTAATATTTCTTGTAAAAATTATCCAAAATCCAAATGCAATTGTTGTATGCCCACTTGGAAAGGATGGCTGCGTTCCCATGTTTTTTAAAAGAATTACTCCTTCAAGCATTTCATAAGGCCTTGGCTCGCTTATCCAGTATTTTACAGCAAATACAAGGATAGACAGAAGAAACATTGCGAATAAAACTTGGATTAAAACTTTTCTATCATTTTTAAATGAAAAGTACGAAATTAACAAAATATAAATGTATACTGTGTCACTTATAAAAATGGTTAAAAAATCAAAAAAGGGGTTTTTAACTCCCGAATTTACTAAATAAAATAAATCAATATCCGTTTTTTGTAAGCTTTTTAGTAACATTAAAATTTCACCAAATTCTATAATGGTGAAATTACATTAATAACTATCTTTTTGATACTCTGTTGACATACAACGCGAAACAGAACTAATCCAAATTTAGTAGTAATCTTATAACACAGAAAGGCAGTTTTGAAAGTTTGAATAAGTATGGCTCAAAGTTACTTTTTTGGGAACCCTGAAGAAGAACTTAAAAGGACGGATAAAGAATGTGGATTTCAAAACGTTGCTGAATTTGCAAGATTTTCCCTGAAATTCCAATACAAATGAATTAAGACATGCATTTACTACAAACTGCATAATAATAAAATGAACTTAAAAACACCCTCTTAATTGGGTCGTAACGATATTGCAATCGCTTCGATTTATCTTCGCAAAAACATAACATATATCTAAAAAGACTTTTTAGAATCTTTGAGATACAATTTCTTTATTTTACTTCTTAAAACTAAAATAGCTAGATTTAAATTTTAAAATAGTTTTATTTCCACCTTATCTGAAAATCCTGCATATCTATTTTTTTATCCATTATTATAATTACTAAAAACACCAAAACAAATGAAAGTAGTTTATCAAACAAATTTGCAAAAAATCCTGTGATATTTACTGCAAAGAATGTGTTAAATCCCTCTCAATTAAAATTTGAGTTACTTTATCAATTTGTTCTCCAGCAACGCCTCCAAGCGCCATATAACTTATCGTATTTCCGACAATTGCAGTTATTACCGAAATAAAGATCGATGCACCGATAACCGTTTTTATGTTAAAAGGATATTCTTTAAAAATATATCCTGTAATAAATCCAACCATTACGCTGACAAATGTAAAATAAAAATATCCTGGATCTATAAAAAAACCTAGAATAATACTTGTTAAAAGTCCCACCAGTGCACCCGCAAATGGGCCCAATAATATCCCTGCAAAAATAGTTCCAACTGCATTTAAAAATGTAGGAATATTCAAAATGGGAACTAACTCCACCCCAATTATGTTGATGCAGATAGAAAGAATTATTAAATGCTGATAAAGTACTTTTTTATAGTTTTCACGGTCTTTTTGTAACTCCTTCGATCTACCGTCCAAAAATATCCCTCCTTGAGTAGCATTGTTTGTTTCAGAGATATGAATAATGTAACTGTTCACAATTTTAAAAATATAAATGTTGTAAATTCCCGGATCCCTATGTTAAAATCAAATGCATACCACTATGTTAAAATCGTATATATAATTTAAAGGTTTAATTGTGGATTTTATTAAATATTTAAAAAGAGTAATTTTCATTGCTCTGTGAAAACATTTTAAAATAAGAATTTTTTTAATCATCCGATTAAAATAGACTGATATTTACGCAAATAATTATGTAGATGGTTATGTATGTAACAATATTTGCGAGGGAGATATCTGGGAGAAATAACTCCCCCAAATAAAATTTTGTCGAAAATAATTTAATTACCCCTAATTAAATGTAAAATCGACATTAAATCCATAAACTACCCCCTATTTTGAATAGTCTGTTCAGGATTTATGGGGAAAAACGTCCCCTATTTATTTTATCGCTGATCGATACTAATATGTTTTTAATTAAAATTTTAGAAATGGGGCGATCCAAAAATCTAATATACATATCTTAAGACACTTACCCGTTAATCATTTTAAAAAGAGTAATTTTCAAAATTAAAGGATTATATGTAATTATATTCCTTTTGAATTATTTACTGACATTTAAGCGAAACGACTTTGCTCATTATTTATACATTATGTTTCCGATTAAATTATGATATTTTATATATTATTTATGCCCTATATCAATAATGTTTTTATGTCCCCAATAATCCAAACGATAATGAATTTTACTAATCCTCAAAAAAAGTTTACCCCAATATGAATAACTACATGACACTTTTTACATACCCTCACGTGAAAAGCAGTGAATTCATATCACTTTTACCCTGGGTGACATAAAAACCCTTTTTTCAATTAAAATTTAAAAATAGTATTTTAAAATTATTTTCTACATATTTCAAATTCTTTTAGTTTGAATTTATCGCATAGTAGTACTATTACATAAAACACTATTGCAAATGAAATCAATTTATCCAAGAAATTTGAGAAAAATCCCGATATGTATACAGCAGTAAACAAGTTAAAACCAAGTTCTAACAGATGTTCTGTTAAAATATCAACTGATTCACCAGTAATTCCCGAAAATACAATGTAACTTATGGTATTCCCCATTAGTGAAGCCATTAATGAAATAATGACAGATGCTACAAGAACTGTTTTTAAATTAAAGGGGTATTTATCAAATATGTAACCCGTAATAAGTCCAATTAATCCATTTACAATTGCAAAATGGAAATAAACCGGCCCCAGGATTACCCCTAAACCAAAATGTGTTGCAAGACCTACAATTGCCCCAATTATTGGCCCCATCAAAATTGCGGCGAGAATTGTTCCCACACTATCCAAATAAGCAGGTAAATTTAAAAAAAGCACCAAATGTGCTCCAACAATGTTAATTCCGATCGAAAGAAGTATTAAATACCGATATAGTACTTTTTTATAGTCGTCGCGTTCGATTTTTAGATCATTTAATTTATCATCCAAAATATCCCTCTTTTAATCTAAATTTCAGTGTGTGGCATATCTAGTAATTAATTTAAATCCTGCTTTGGCCAATTTAATAAATTCATATGTATACACATCTGTAAATAAAAATATAATAATTTAATCTTTTAATAAATAATTTTGCAAAATACTTTCTGGCACTCTTGAAATGTACTTTATCTGTCCGCAATGCGAAAATTACATGATTGAAAACGAAAAATCTCTTGAATACGTTTTTATTCATGAAGATGTCTAAACAATGATTTAAGGGTTCAATTGTGGAAAAATAAAAAAGAAATTTTGAAAATGAAATGTGAATACAGTATAAAAGAGCATTGAGGGTGACATATTCTAATGCATACGGGCATTGCTAGAGTTTTAGAAGTGAATCATCTGTTTAAAAAATTCAAAATTCTGCCCCGATCTGCGAAATTAGGACAGAAGTAATACGGCATTTTAAAAAAAGTGGTATTTTGAGTATTCGAGGTAATGATCTGTTGTTTCAGGTTTATTTGATACATTAAATGGCACAAATTTAACGTAACTCTGAAAATGTAAATTGAGGTCATGCAACCCGAAATCCAGAAACTTGAACCTATAACATCTGATCCATCTGGACATTCGGGACTTAATAAAAAAGTGGTTTTTAAAATATATATTTGATTTGTGTAGGTTTTTGTGCCTTTAATTTAGTATATTCACTAAATTGGATTTTAAAACTTAAAAAAGTTAAATTTTCAGAACAGATCCAAAATCCCCTCAAAAATTGAACTGTTCTAAAGGTATGAAACCCATTAAAAAAATAAACTTTAAGGACCATTTAAATCCCCTCTAAATAAACAGTCCCAAATATTGAAACCACTGCCACTTATAATCCCCCAAATACCCTGAGAAATAATTCTCAGGTAATACAAATTTTGAAAATTTGCATATAAGCCATTTTCGGTCGTGTAAAGATCGAAAAAGTTACAACAAATACGTATAAAATGATTAAAATTATCAAAAAAAGAAATTTTTAGAAAAAAATCGTAATTTCACACACTTATTGGGTTTATTTTAACTACTTTATACGAGGGTAGTATATGGGCCATTATGAAGAGTGCTTGACGATTTCTCGCCAATATATATTCTGTAATCGGGATTATAAAAAGTAATTAGGTTTGGGATAAAATAGAAAAAAAGAGATAAAAACTTAATGAAAATTGTGACGATAAATTCCTGAATTTATCGAATTGTTGTGGACAATATAGCGATTTCTCGCCACCATACTTCTTTGCTTGAAACTATAAAAAATCATTGCATTTGGGATAAAATAGAAAAATTAAACGTTTATTCGGGGCCCGATAAAAATCGAGATTTTTGAGATTTGAGATCGAAATTCCTCTTAAAAATAAAATGAATGTTCCAAAAGAAATATACTCGTTAAAAGATCTTAAAGAGCTTTTAGAAAACAGTGCTTGTAATGTATTGAACGTGTAAAATTTTAAAAAAGCATTTCAGAAAAGCTGAAAATATTAGTCCTGTTTGGGGAGAATATTTTCATATTTTCAGCTTCGAAGTCCACAATAATCCGATAATGCTAAACAGGACTAAAACCACATATGTGGATTTCATATTTATATTTTTCGGAAATATGGAAAATTATGGCACCAAATCAACATTTAAAATCATATATCGATTTATTTGTTAATCTGGGCATTTTAATATTAAAGATATCTTGAGATTTAGATCGAAATTAGATCTAAAGTGTTTCAGTGTTGAAAATAAAGGTTTTAAAGAGGTTATAACCTCGATAAAATGATCAAATATTTGAAAATTGAATATGACGCAAAATCGACACATCGTTTTATTAATTGTTAAAAAAGCTGAAAACGTCAGTCCTGCTAAAAAATGGGGTTGAATGTAGATTTTAAAAGTTTTCAGCTTTAAGGTCCACAATAATCCAATAAATTCAAAACAGGACTTAAGACACATTTGTAAATTTAATATTTATATTTTTGGGAATTGTTCAGTTATTAATCTTTAAATTCACAACTAGACTTTAAAAATGATCATTTTGTAAATATAAGTTATAAGAAAACTTAATAGTGAAAGCAATTGAAAAAACAGATTTTGAAAGAAGACTTGCTATTGTGCAATTGATTAAAGAAATCAACGATAAAAGATGTGCTGAGATTATCAAACTTCGAAAACATGTCGAAACTTATGATTTCGCTATTTTTGATCCCCGATGAAAAAAAACCTGTTTTTGCATTGGATATTATAATTGCAATAAAATTTATGCTCCCTGTTGCGTGCCGAATCGGAAAACTGCGGCAACCTAAAAATCAATAATCTTGCATATTGGGATAAAGTTGGGGTTCATTGACTGACAGCAGTAACCCATTTACTATTTTTTCGATCCAAATTAGATCATAAGTTCAAAACGTATATAGGCAAAGTCCTACATTCCACCCGTAGCCACGTACTTGTTTCATTTTGAATTTACCCCAAAATAACCATTATTTTTAACTTATCGTTTTTAAATACCATAAAAAAATAAAAGATTTTAAACATTAATTCGGAAATTCCGAATATTAATATATATTAATATATGTAAAATGTTCCCCATAACAGGCAATGAAATTTATATTTTACATCAATAGGTTTCCAATCGCCATTACAATCAGCATTCCCATTAATGCGAGGTGGGAGGAATATATCCCTGTGGTTTGGTACTGGGTCTTTAGGATATTACATATGGTTCCACAAACCGTTATTGGCGCTAAAATTTGGAAGAATATTGCCAAATAGAATATTATCATATTTGGTGTTATGAATGTTCCAATAGTAAGTACAAATGCCAAAATTAAAGCTATAAAGTGAGGCATTAACCTCATTCCACTCATTCTAAATGTTGCAAATCCAGAAAGCATTGAACCAAAAATTAAAGCTAAAGATACTAGCATTGTTACGTCCGACATATTTTCACCTTAATTATAACCATACTGGCCTTGCATTTGGTTTTGAGAGAAATCTAAAGAATGTAGGTGCTCCGGCAATTTCAATTCCTTCTTCTAGTTTTTTGTCAACGCCCCTAAATTCAGAACTCATTTCACACACATATATTTTAACTCCTGCTTTTATTGCATCTCTTAATTTATCGCCCAGTTTTGGGAATGCAGGGTGTTTTACCTTGTCACATTCTCCTTTTAATGCAAGACTTGCTCCATCAAACATTAAAAAGATCGTTGGCTTTAATTTCATGTTCTGAGCCACGTTTGCCATCATAAAAGTTGCGTATGCTTTTTCAGCATTTCCAGTTCCTGTCATGTTTATGATAAATACTTCATCGATGTCAACTGAAACTCCGAGCTCTTTTTTCTTTTCTTCTTTTTTAATTAAAATTTTGTAATTTCCGTCATCCGTCTTTTCTGCAGAGAGTATGTCATTTCCCATGCTTTTCAGTCCTTCAGTGAGATCAGTAAACGCATTTGGACCGGCAGTTATTTCCAAAACTTCACCAACAGCCATTCTTTCTAAAACTTCACCAACCATTAAAATTGGACCAGGACAGCTTGCTCCAACAACATTTATGGATTTTGAAGCTTCGATTTCGCCAATGCTCACTTTAACATTTGTTCCGTCGACTTCCATTTTATATCCCATTTTTTTTATTAATTCGGAAATTTCGTTTATCTGGGAATCCCCCTCGGTTTCAATTACCAAAATTCCGCCGTCTGTTTTCTCGATTACTTTTTCTACGAGCATTGCAGGACTTCTGAGTGATTTTACGTTTATCTCTTTTATCATGATTACACCATAATTTATAGATATGTCATTAGTATGCACAACCATTCTTTATGTGTCTTCGATATTTCCTGATTTTTAAGATTAAATTAAAGTTAATAAAATGTGTAAAATAGGTTATTTTTTAAGTTCTGCAAGTAATGCATCTTTTGTTGGTGCTCCAACAAATTTAATTTCTCCGTTTATTGCAACGGTTGGAACTGCCATAATTCCAAGTTCGGCAGCCTTTTCAGGGTGGTCCATTACATTAATGTGTACGACTTCGAGTCCTTCGATCTCTTTTGCAACTTCATCGACCACTCTTTTAGCTGCTGGGCAGTGTGGACACATAGGTGATGTAAATACTTCAACTTTTACCATAAATTCACCCGATAAGTTTTTTTATTTGCTTGAATAAATTATAAGATTGAGACATTATATATCTGGCGATTTGAATGCGAAACGAAAAATCCATCGTGGCAGTTGTTGCCGCAATTTCATCATTTTTAACACCCTTTATGGGCACTGCACTAAATCTTGCCCTTCCAAGTATTGGAACAGAATTTTCAGCCGATACTATTCTTTTAGGGTGGCTTGTAACTTCATTCCTACTTGCAAGTTCTGCACTTTTGCTACCTATTGGCAGGATTGCAGATATAATCGGTAGGAAACGAATTTTATTAAATGGATTGTTAATTTTTGGATTATCGTCTTTAATGGGAATATTTTCAGGGTCAATTAATCAATTGATACTACTTCGTGTAATTCAAGGAATCGGCAGTGCCATGATATTTGGAACTGCCATTGCAATACTAACTTCGGTTTATCCGTTAAATGAAAGAGGAAAAGCCCTCGGAATTAATATTGCCACAGTTTACATTGGTCTCAGTTTAGGGCCGTTCCTTGGCGGAATTTTGACCCATTATTTCGGATGGAGAAGTATATTTTTATTTTCAGGAATAATTGGAATTATAACTTACATTATTGCCAAGAAATTCGTATTAAATGAATGGTGTGATGCAAAAGGCGAAACTTTTGACTATTTCGGCTCGATTACATACATGATTTCGCTTGTATTCTTGGTTTATGGGTTTATTACTTTTAGTTCAGGCGGATCAATATTTATACTTGTGTCGTTGCTTTTTGGATCAATATTTATCCATAGGGAGCATAGAACAGAAAATCCGATTCTAAACATCAAACTCCTCACAAATAATCTCGCATTTTCAATGTCAAACCTTGCTGCACTCCTAAATTACGGTGCAACTTACGCAGTAGCATTTTTAATCAGTTTTTATCTTCAAAGTTTGAGAGGATTTTCTGCTCAGGACGCGGGATTTATTCTTTTAGCACAACCACTTGTACAGGCAATATTTTCACCAATTACCGGAAAACTATCCGACAAAATCGAACCTAGGATTTTAGCATCCATTGGAATGGGAATTACCTGTGTTGGATTAGTATTATTCACATTTATGCAGTTAGATACAAGTATTTACCAAATAATCTTAAATTTAGTACTTCTCGGTTTTGGATTTGCAGTATTCAGCTCTCCAAACACAAATGCAATAATGAGTTCAGTTGAAAGGAAATTTGCAGGAGTTGCATCTGCAATGCTTGCAACTGTAAGAATTTTAGGTCAAATGACCAGTATGGCAATAATAACTGTATTGATTG
This sequence comes from Methanococcus maripaludis C5, assembly GCF_000016125.1. GTDB lineage: Archaea > AGJL01 > Methanococci > Methanococcales > Methanococcaceae > Methanococcus > Methanococcus maripaludis_D. The sequence goes on along the minus strand of NC_009135.1, from coordinate 1,722,623 downwards.
CGTATTATGTTGGAAATAATCCAATTTCTGCAGAATTCAGTCCGCTATTCCTTCAAGGAATAACTACATCATTTAAAGTTTCTGCAGTTTTATGTGCAATCGGAATTTTTGCGTCACTTGCTAGAAAAAATATCAGAAATAAAAATTAATTGTTTAATTTTTAATTCCATTTTTCTTTGAAGTATTCAAGTGCTGAAACTACATCTTCAAGGTCTGAAAGTGGGAATGCAAACACGAGTTCATCGTCTTTAACGTGTGCGTAAGCTCTTGAACCGTTGCATCCAAGTGTTGCGTTTGCTACACCTCTTGTTTTTACTGCAGCTACTGCATCAGCACATAATGATTGAATTCCTGCGAAATCTGCCTGGAATCTACCGCCTGCTGTGTAATTTAAAGCTTGAGTAAGTCTTAGACCCTGTTTTGGAGTTACTAAAACTACAATGCTGTCGGGTTCAAAGTCTGCATCATTTAATGGTGCATAAACTCCTGCGTAAATTTCTTCTTTAACTCTTGGAATCGCCTCAACGGTTTTGATTGCAGCTTCTTCAGTTGGGAAATTTCCTAAATTGTGGTATAAAACACCTGTTTTTAATGGTTCAGGAGGATTTTGTAAGATTCCAATTGCGTAAGCTCCACCCTTACATGCATGTTTTTCTGCTGTTGCGTAGAACTTTTTACCTTCGATTCTTGCATTTTGGATCATTTCACAGTGTCTTATGGGTGCGTCTATTTCAGCGTAACCTTCAGGAATTTCTTCTTTTGATTTTGCAAGTTTAACTGCTGTTGCAGGTTTTTCAAGCCCTAAAAAGTCTTGAAGTTTTTGTCCGAGTTCTTTAATTTTTTGAATTTCCATTTACTATCACCAGTCCACTAAATCTATTTGTGTATGTTTTACACACAACTATCAACATCCGTAATATATAAATGTTTTCATTTGTGTTAAAACCTTGCACAACTACCCTTTTATCCACATATTTTATCTATGTTGTATGTGCAGTATAATTTTAAAGATTGAAAAATAAATATCTTTCGAAATAATCCGGTGGTATTTTGAAAATAACGTTAAGAAATGAGATTTGTGACCGTTTGGAAAATATTGTAAGTGATTTAAAAGTTATAAGACACTGTATCGGTTGCGAAGGAATGGATCTAAAAAATGAAGACCCACATCACCACCCGACTATCGAAATAACACAAGAATGTAATCACGACTGTATATTTTGTTACTCTAATTTAACTAGTGTAAAACCTGGATTATACGGAGATTTAAGTAAATTTAAAGCGGTTACAATAAGCCAGTATGGCGAACCACTAATTTATCCAAAAAAAGTAAAAAATGCAATTAAATATGTAAAATCCAAAGGATTAAGATGCGATTTACAGACTAACGGGGTATTTTTAAACGAAGAACTTTTAAAAGAATTTAAAGACCTTGGTTTAGACATGATCATGATCAGTTTAAGTGCATCTGACAAAAAAACGCATGAAAAACTTGTAAAAGAAGATACCTTTGAAAAAGTTTTTGAAAATATAAAACTCTCTTCAAAATATTTCCACACGATTGTAAGATCAGTATATATCCCTGGGTTCAACGATGATGAACTTGTAAAACTTGGTGAAATGTTAAATAAAATCGGAGTTTCCGAAATAATGGTTCACCAGCTCGTAGTTCATCCCGAAAATTTGGAAAAACTTGAAAAAGTAGGAAATCTTGAAAACGTTGGAAAAATAAAAGATCTGTTACTGTTGATTGAAAAAATTAAAAAAGCTGCGCCAAACGTAAACGTTACTATTAAAGGATGTTTGCTTGTTTATTTAAAAACAATGGATGGATTTATACTAAATTCAATAAATAGTAATTGTGTTTCAGAAGTTCCCGAAATAAAAAGGGAATACGCACCAATTTCATTTTAGGTGGTTTTATGAATGTTTTGACAGTTGGAGGTTTTGACCCAACAGGCGGTGCAGGCATTGTTGCAGATGTAAAAACGATAAAAGAACTTCAAAAAAATCCCCTTTCAATAATTACGTCAATTATCCCTCAAAACAATAATAAAGTTTTTTTAAAAAGGGATTTGTCAAAAGAAGAGATAAAAGCACAATTTGATGCAATTTTTGAAGATTTTGAGGTAAATTGGGTTAAAACAGGCGTTTTAACTAATGATTCAATTGATATTATTTTAGAATTTAAAAAGAAATATAATTTTAATATAATTTGCGACCCTGTTTTGAAATCAACTACGGATTTCGAGTTTTCGGATGAAGTGTTAATTAAAAAGTATTTGGAATTTTTTGAAGAGTGTTTCTTGATAACTCCTAATTTAAAAGAATTTGAAATTATTGAAAAAATGTTTGAAACGTCCAGATTCAATTTAAATAATATTAATGTACTAGTGACCGGAAAAACGGATATTTTAAAAATTAATAATAAACATATCGAAATAACTGGAAAATATGTAGAAAAAGAGGTTCATGGAACTGGCTGTACCTATTCCTCTGCAATTACCTGCTTTTTATCCATGGGAATGACTTTTGAAGATTCAATAAAATCTGCAAAAGAGTTTGTGTTAGGATCAGTAATCTACGCAGAAAAAACAAAATATGGCTACAATTCTAATCCAATATCTGTTACTAAAGAATCTGTTGAAAAAAATTTATCTTACGCTTTAACGTTACTTAAAAATATTGAATTGTTCGTTAAAACAGATTTTAAAATTGTAGAAAGTATCCTTTTACCAGAAAATTATTCGGATATTGCTACAATTACCTATGATGAAATAATTAAATTTGGAATTTCAAATGATGTTTCAGAAATATTACTAAATTTAAAAGAAATTAATCCAAAGATAAGGGCTTGTATAAAAATAGAATGCGATAAATTATCCGTGGAAAAGTTAAAAAACTCAGAAATTTCAATGGGTTCAATCGCCAATTTAGAAAAAAACAGCATTATTTCAGGTTTGACAGATTGTATCAATTCTGATAAAATTTATCCCCATATTTTGTATGTTAATGAAAAAAAACCTATTTTAATAATTCTAGGGAATAATTCCGTGGAAATTTTTAAAAAGCTTCAAAACATTGAAAAACGTGTTAAAAACGTACAATATTAAAAAAATTCCATTTTTTATCTGAATTTTTGAGTTATTTTAAAAAAGGTAGATTTAAATAATATAAATTCAATTATGGTTTTAGTATTTTTATCGAGAGTACCATAAATTTAAACGGTGATTTTATTGGCAAATATCGTTGTTAAAAGATTGGAAAGAACCCCAATTGATGAAACCCCTGTAGAAATCGTAGAAAGGAAGGGAATAGGGCACCCCGACAGTATTTGTGATGGTATTGCAGAAAGCGTAAGCGTTGCATTGTGCAAAATGTACAAAGAAAAAATGGGCGTAGTTTTACACCACAACACGGATCAAGTTGAGCTTGTTGGAGGATACGCATACCCTGAACTTGGCGGCGGATGCATGGTAAGCCCAATTTACGTCTTGCTCTCAGGAAGAGCTACAATGGAAGTTTTAGATAAAAAAAGTGGAAAAATTATTAAATTACCAGTTAACACAACCGCAGTAAATGCTGCAAGAGACTACTTGAAAAAGGCTATAAGAAACATGGACCTTGAAAAGGACGTTGTTGTTGACTGCAGAATCGGACAGGGTTCAGTGGACTTAGTTGAAGTATTTGACAGAAAAAGAAGCGAAATTCCTCACGCAAACGACACTTCATTTGGTGTAGGTCACGCTCCACTCAGTACAACTGAAAAAATCGTTTTAGAAACTGAAAAATTATTAAACAGCGATGCTTTAAAAGCAGAAATTCCTGCAGTTGGGGAAGACATCAAAGTTATGGGACTTAGAGAAGGCAAAAAAATCACTTTAACAATTGCAATGGCTGCTGTCGATAAATACGTAAACTCATGCGCAGATTACGTAAAAGTTAAGGAACTCGCAAAAGCAAAAGTTGAAGAAAACGCTAAAAAATACTTAGATAGTCACGAATTAGAAGTATGCATCAATACTGCAGACGACGATGAAGACTGTATATTCTTAACCGTTACAGGAACTTCCGCAGAAATGGGTGACGATGGTTCAGTAGGAAGAGGAAACAGGGCAAACGGACTTATTACGCCATTCAGACCAATGAGTATGGAAGCTACAAGCGGTAAAAACCCAATTAACCATATTGGAAAAATTTACAACATCTTGTCAAACATTATCGCAGAAGATGTTGCTAAAATCGAAGGCGTAAGAGAATGCCAGATCAGGATTTTAAGCCAGATTGGAAAACCAATTACCGAACCAAAAATCCTCGATATCGAAATGATTCCGGAAAATGGATTTGAATTAGAAGAATTAAGCCCTAAAGCTAAAGAAGTTGCGCAGAAATGGCTCGAAAACATTTCAGAAGTAACTGAAAGAATTGTAAGCGGAAACGTAACCACTTTCTAATTAAATTATTTTTTTTCATTTATGTAATTTTTAACTACATCGACTATTTCAGAAATATTTTCAATTTTTATTTGTGCTGTTTCTAGCGCTTTTTTTGATACATTTCCATTTTGAAGAGTTATAACTGATAAATCACTTTCTTCCATTGCTAAAATATCGTTTGAAGCATCTCCTACCATTATTACAGTATATCCGTCCTGTTTTAAATTTAAAATAAGGTCTCTCTTTAATTTATGGTGGGCTTCAGGCATTAAACATTTATTTTGAACTCCAACAATATTTCCAAGCCGTTCTATGAATTTTCTACTGTCCCCTGACGCGATAAATACCGATGCACCCATATTTTCAAGTGTTTGAATTGTTCTTGAAACTTCTGGGAAAATACAGCCTCCTGTTGCAACAGTATATTCTATCCTGCCAGTTATTGTATCTGCAATAATTGCTGAACCATAATCGGTTTCAATATCAAATCTTTTTAAAACCTTTAATGGATCCTGGAGTTCTTTTAATTTAGTTTCATTATCTTTAAAGATCCCTGATTGGTCGATTGGAGGATTACAGTAAGAAATTCCCCAGTTTACACCATTCAAAAAACTTGAAATTAAAACGTCGGGATTTTCATTATCCAATACTTCGAGGGGATTTTCTTTTAAAATTACAAGAGTTCGTCCTTCTTTCTGATCTACGATATCCACAGTCTGACAGTTGCACAAAAACTTCTGAGTAACTACATTTTTGATAATTCTCCTTATGCTTACAAGAGTGCCCGATGCATCAAAAACTACTGCGAGTTTCATGTTATCCCTAAAAATTGTTATACGTTAAATATTATGTAATTATTATACTTTATAATTAACAAACTTTGGGATAAAACATGGAAGAACTTCAGTTTAAAATAGCACTTGTTGGTCCGGAAAATTCTGGAAAATCCTCTATTGTAAACTCCATTTTTGGAAAAAACATTTCAGAAGTTTCAGAAGTCGGTGGAACTACTAAAATGCCTGTGAAAAAATTCTGGGGAAAAATCAAAATAGGAAAACAAAAGATTAATCCAGATTTTGCAAAAATCACGTTTGTAGATTTGGGTGGGCTCTACGCGGGCGAAAATCGATCGGTTGTTATGGTGGGAAGTGTTCTTGAAAAAACCTATGAAGAAATTGATGACTCGGACTTGATAATCCACATAATCGATGGAAGTAGTGAATTATTCAAAAGTTTCGAAAAATTGCACCACTTATTGAAATTCCGATATCGAAAACCTATTATAGTAGTTATTAATAAATGTGATTTGATAGAAAATTCCAAACGAGAAGATTTGCGAAAGTATGTTGAGGGGAGATTGGAAAACAAGGTTTTTTTCACATCTTCAACTACATACGAAGGTATCGGGGAATTACTAAGTACCATCATAGAAATATTAAGAAGGTGATCTGTGTTGTTAAAAAAAATCAAAAAGATGATTTCAGGCGATACATTAAAAACAAGCAGTCCTGTACCAATTGAAGAATACGTAGAACTCCCGGTAAAAGGCTACGAAGGACTTGAAACTGTAAAAATTAAAGTATGTGATTTAGAAGATTTCAAAGATGCAACAGAAATAGCAGTGTTAACTGAAGCAGGCTATTTAGTTATTGCAAACACGATCAACCTTGAAAGAGATCTTGATGACGACTACGCAAAAGTTTTATCCAGTTTAAAAGAAAAAGTTGGAAAAACTGGCGGAAAAATAGTAAGACTCTGCGAAACCAAAGTTTTAGCAGTTCCTTCAAACACCGCAATCGAAAGAATGGTAAAAGAAGAAACCCCAAAATTGAAACTGAATAAAAAGAAATAATAACTTAAGAATGGTGGCTTAATTGAATGAAGATATCCACATAATGGAAGTTCTCGGAAATGCTAAAGTTACCGTAAAAAATGGGAAAGTTGTCGATGTTAGCGATCCCATACTATCATTTTGTCCTCTTTTTGCAAAACATCGGGGAATTAAAGAAATTAACAAAGAATCAATCCAGAAAAACGTTGAATTTCGGATTGAAAGTTTTGGGTTATTTACAAAAGATAGAGTTGTTTTAGATGATTCTCCTTTTGTTGGTTTTGGAACTTCCGAAATTTTCATGAGCGCTTTAAATAAAGGATTTTTAGATGCAGTTGTTGTTGTAAGCGACTGTGCTGGAACTGTTGTTACAAATAATCCAAAACTCGTTCAGGGATTATGTGGAAGAATTTCAGGAATTGTCAAAACTACTCCTGTAAAGGAAGTAATCGAAAAAATTGAGAAAGCTAAAGGAATAGTTCTTTCAAAAGAAGATGCTTCAATTGACCAGATAAAAGGAGTAAAACTTGCAATTGAACTCGGATACAAAAAAATCGGAGTTTCTGTTTCAAATTTAAAAGATGCTTTTGAAATAAAAAAATTGGAAAAGAACGATGTAAAAATTATAACTTTTGGAGTTCATACAACAGGAATTGGCCTTTCGGATTATGACGAATACCTCCAGTATATTGATTTAATTTCAGCATGCGCTTCTAAAAATCTGTTGAAATCAAAATCACTCTATATAAAAGCTCAAGCTGGAAGCGGAGTTCCAATATTTGCGCTTTCAAATTCTGGGAAAGAACTTTTATTTGAACGATTAAAAGAAATTGACAAGCCTATTTTGATAACTACAAATGAATCACTACCTTACTTTACAGAACCCCCTCAATAATCTTTTTTTATTTGGTGAATATCCATGTTTGCAATCTTAAAACTAGGCGGGAGCATCCTCTGCGATAAAAATGTCCCGTACTCGATAAACTGGGAAAATTTAGAAAATATCGCGATTGAAATAAAAGAAGCGATTGAATACTATAGTTCTAAAAACGAAGATTTTAAACTTATTATTGTTCATGGCGGGGGCTCATTCGGCCACCCTGTTGCAAAAAAATATCTTAAGAATGAAAAATTTGAAGATATGGGAAAAGGATACTGGGAAATTCAAAAAGCAATGCGTAAATTCAACAACATTGTAATTGAAGAACTCCAAAACTTTGAAATTCCTGCAGTTTCAATTCAGGCTTCATCGTTTATCACATTTAACCATAAATCTAATTTACATTTTGATACAAATGCAATTGAAAAAATGCTCGATAAAGGATTGATCCCAGTAATTCATGGCGATATTGTAATTGATGAAAAAACTGATAATTTCAAGATTTTTTCAGGAGACCATGCACTTCCGTTCCTTTCAAAAAAATTGAATCCCGATCTAAGCCTTCATGCGTCAGACGTCGATGGAGTATGGGATTCAGAATTTAAAATAATTGAAAATATCAATTCAAAAAATATCGAAGATGTTTTAAAATCGTTGAAACCGTCAAATAAAGAAGATGTAACCGGCGGAATGCATCTAAAAGTAATGGAATGCTATAATTTAGGCATTGAAACGATAATTTTCAATGGAAATAAAAAAAGAAATATATACAATGCCCTTTTAAAAAATGTAAAAGGAACATTAATAAATTAATTTTAAATTATTTTCTGTTTTTAACTTTAATGAAGTCCCCAAGTGTAAAATCACCATCATCACTGCTTGATTCGTAGTTGAGATCTCCTTCTTCGTAGAACGAAATTCCAAGTGCTTTTTCAAGGATTTTTACGTATTTTTCCTCAGGCTCAATTTCATTTCTTTCTATTTTATGGATAAGGGATTCTTTAATTCCAACAGCTCTTGAAAGTTCTTCTAAGGTCATGTTTTTCTTTTCCCTTGCTTCTTTTACAAGAGATCCGTAATCTTCGACCAGAGTTTTTAAATTATCAAACATGTCCCTTCTAGGCCTTTTAGCTTGTTTTGGTTTTTTCTCATTATTTTTGAATACTGCCTTTGGTTTCCTAGAATATCCTTTAGGCGACATTCCAAACTTTGCGCAAGCCTCGCAAACATTCATTTCTACGCCTTCTACTCTTGTTTTAATGATATCCTTAACCTCTTTTCCGCAGAGTTCGCATTGCATACCTACACCCTAATATACTAAATTTAAAGATATTTTTAACCATATTATCCTAATTACATAGTATTCAAATGGTAAATGCTTCATTAGAGAATATATCTTCAATTATTTAATAGTATCTATTTTGGTATTTATATATTATATCCATAAATTTATATAGCTCAAATAAATTATAAACATATACCCTTATTGGAGAGTTGTAAAGATGTTTTCGATGGGGTGTAAAACTGTTTTGCGAGAACGAAAATCAATGAGAAAGCGCTATATAGCATCATTTTTATCATAATTATTATGGAGGTAAATCATGAGTTACCCAGATGATTATTCCACAGATATAGAAAAAAATAAAATGGATTTAAAAGAATTTAAAGAAAAAACTCAGATTGCAGAGTTAGAAAGCAAAGTTTTGAGATTGGAATTAAAAAATAAAGATATTAGTAGAGAGAATGTACAAATTAAAAAAGAAAATGAAATATTAAAGCGAGAACTTGATAAATTAAGAATTCCTCCCTTAATACTTGGTACAATACTCGATAGAGTAAATGAAAGAAAAGCAGTTGTTAAAAGTTCTACGGGGCCAAATTTCCTTGTAAATCTTTCACAATTTGTAGATCCTGACGATATCGTTCCAGGAGCAAGAGTTTGTTTAAATCAGCAGACTTTAGCAATTGTAGAAGTACTTCCTAAAGAAAAAGACTACCGAGCTATGGCAATGGAAATTGAGGAAAAACCAGACATTTCCTTTGAAGATATCGGTGGTTTGAACAACCAGATAAGAGATATTAAAGAAGTAGTAGAACTCCCACTTAAAAACCCTGAATTATTCGAAAAAGTGGGTATCGTTCCACCAAAAGGAGTATTGCTTTACGGCCCACCAGGAACTGGAAAAACACTTCTTGCAAAAGCTGTTGCATACGAAACCAACGCATCATTCGTTAGGGTTGTTGGTTCAGAACTCGTCAAAAAATTCATCGGTGAAGGTGCAAAACTTGTAAGGGATGTGTTCAAACTTGCAAAAGAGAAATCACCTTGCATTATATTTATTGATGAAATCGATGCAGTTGCAAGCAAAAGAACTGAATCGCTAACTGGTGGAGACAGAGAAGTTCAAAGAACTTTAATGCAGCTTCTTGCAGAAATGGATGGTTTTGATTCAAGAGGAGATGTAAAAATCATCGCTGCAACGAACAGGCCAGACATTTTAGATCCTGCAATACTCAGACCTGGAAGATTTGATAGAATCATTGAAATTTCAATGCCTGATGAAGATGGAAGACTCGACATCTTGAAAATCCACACTGAAAAAATGAACCTTAAAGGTGTGGATTTAAGAGAAGTTGCAAAAATTGCAGAAAATATGGTCGGTGCTGACTTAAAAGCGGTATGTACTGAAGCAGGTATGTTTGCAATAAGAGAAGAAAGAGAATTCATCAAAATGGATGACTTTAGAGAAGCTATCACAAAAATTACCGGTAAAAAAGAAAAATGCAGTTACGACATGCCACAATTAACCGTAATGTACGGATAATTGACTACTATTTTTTTAAATTATTTTTATTTTAAACTTTTTTAAGTGATGTTTATGAAAATTGGAATTATTGGAGCGGGCCTTGGAGGCCTATTAAGCGGTGCAATTTTATCAAAAGAACACTCCGTTACAATTTACGAAAAACTTCCATTTGTTGGGGGCAGATTTACAAATATTCCATACAAAGGGTTTCAATTAACTACCGGGGCACTTCACATGATACCTCACGGAAACGACGGGTATTTAGCACAAACACTTCGAAGAGCTGGAAGTGATGTAAAAATAGTAAATTCAGAACCTGATGGATACTTCAGAGTAAATGGGAAAAATCACGAATATAAGGATATTTTTGGACTCGTTAATACAAAAGAAAAATTAAAAGGATTGAAACTTGCTGCAAGCCTTAAACTTGGAAAAATTGATAAAAATATACCATTTGGTGAATTTTTAGAAGATATTCCTCTTGCCCTTGCGGTTGGAAACTCTTTTAGCGGTTGGGCTTTGAGTTTAAATGCTTACGACACCCCTATGTCAGAAATTATGGAAATAAGTAAGTTATACCATAAATTTGGAGGCCCGGGAATTCCAGTTGGCGGTTGTAAAGGCGTTACCGATAGCCTTGTTGAAATAATCAATAAAAACGGCGGGAAAATCTACACAAATCATGCGGTAGAAAAAATCGAAGTTGAAGAAAATAGTGCATTTATTGATTCAGAGCAGTTTGATATAGTAATAAGCAATGCATCTCCAAAATTAACTGAAAAAATGTCAAACATTAAATTCATTGAAAAAGAACCAGTTCCTTCAAAAGGAATAAAAATAAACGTTGCAAGTAAATCGAGTCTTGTAGATGGTGCAAGTGTCATATTTACAACGGATTGCGAAAGAATTAATGGTTTAAACCAGCCTTCAAATGTTGACAGGAGTTTAGCAAAGGAAGACTATAATTTAATAATGCTTCATGCAACTCAAATCAAAAATAACACTAAAGAAGAAATAAACCTTGCTTTAAATGATATTGAATCATTATTTGGTGGAAAAGACTATGAAATAATATCCATTCAAAGTTACGGTAATGGTTGGCCTGTAAATCATGCTTCAAATGGAACTGACTTAAATCCAATCGTTAGGGATAACTTATTACTTGTTGGAGATGGTGTAAAAGGAGTCGGCGGAATTGAAGTTGAAGGTGTAGCAATGAGTGTTATTGCAGTTTTAAACCATATTGAAAAATTAAAAAAATAAATTATTATCTTATTATTTTAACGCCTGTTGCTTTGAACATTACACATAATATTTTATTTTCTTCAATTTCCAAAGCTTCAAGAGAATTTGGTGTAACAAGCACTTTTAGATCAACACCGCCAATATCCAATGTTAACCAGACCAAATGGCCTCTTTTTTGAATTTCGGTAACTTTTCCATTGAATACGTTTTTTGCAGAGCTGTCAAAACACTTCAAAGCAACGATTATATTTTCAGGCCTAATTGATAATTTTACATTCTCGCCAACTTCTGCAATATCTGAAGAATACATCTTTACTCCTGAAACATCCAAAACTGAAATGTCCCCCAGTACCTCTTCCACTTTTGAATCAAGAATGTTTGTACCAACAAAATCTGCAACTATTTCAGATGAAGGGTTTGAAAATACGTCTTCAGGAGTTCCGTACTGGTAAACTCTCCCGCCCTTCATTATCAAAACTTTATCTGCAAGACTCCATATATCATCAAAATCGTGAGTTACATGAAGTACTGTCGTTCCATATTTTTTTATTGCAGTTTTAACGAGTATTCTTATCTTTTCTTTTGTTTTAACGTCCAATGCACTGAAAGGTTCATCCATAAAAAGGATTTTTGGCTTTATGATAAGCCCTCTTGCAATGGATGCCCTTTGCATTTCTCCACCACTAAGGGTTTCGGGTTTTCGGTTTAACAGATGATCGATTCCGAGAAGTTTTGTTATCTGAAGGATTTCTTCTTTTATGACTTTTTTATCCTTCAATTTCTTTTTAAGACCGTATTCGATATTTTCGTAAACTGTCATGTGTGGAAACAGTGCATAATCTTGATAAATTATGCTTATATTCCTTTTTTCAGGATCTAAACCTGTTATCTCTTTTTCTTCCAAAAATATCTTTCCAGTTTCAGGAGTATAAAATCCAAGCGCAGTTTCTAAGAGTATGGATTTTCCGCTACCAGTTGGCCCGATTATTGTTACATAATCTCCTTTTTCAACGCTTAAATTAACGTCCTCTAACTTAAACTCGCCCAGATTGATATTTAAGTTTTCAACTTTAACGAAACTCAAAATTTCCCTCCTTCGTATTTCTCAAATATCAATATTGCGATAAAGGATATCATTAGAAGCACAATTCCGCTTGAAATTGCCATCCCGAGGTTCCCATATGACATGTTTAGGTACAAAGTTATTGGAAGCGTTTCTGTGTACATGTACGTACCGCCGGCAAGCATCAAAACTGTTCCAAACGTACCCATGCACCTTGCAAACGCGATTATCGATGAAGCAAAAATCCCGCTTCTTGCCATTGGGAGGGTAACATTTTTAAAAGTTTCAAACTCGCTGTATCCAAGACTCCTTGAAACGAGTTCATATCTTGGATTAATATCCTGAAAAGTAGAACATACAATCCTTATCGCATAAGGAAGTGCTGTAAAAATCTGGGCTACAACTATTCCTAGTTTGGTAAATACTACTTTTATTCCAAAAAATTCTAAAATGTCTCCAATAAATGTCTGACCGAATAAAAGTAAGAGTGCAAGCCCTAAAACAAGCTCTGGAAAAGCTATTGGTAAATCAAGTATTGCTTTTACTACATTTTTTCCTGGAAACGAGTATCTAGATATCGCATAGCCTGTAGGAATTGAAAATCCTAAAACGAATGCTGTTGAAAGTAATGAGGAATACAACGATACTTTAAGAGAATAGATCATTTCTGGATGAAATAACGCTGCAAAAACATCTTCAAACTTCGGAACTAGAATGAGTGAACTTATCGATAAAAAAAGTAAAAATGTAAATGAAAATGTCAGAAAAATTGACATTTTTTTAAAATTAATTAGTTGCATGGGTTAAAACCCCACTTCTGCCAGAGTCCCAATGATTCTTCTGAGATTACATAATCATTGAAAGCTTTTGCAACTTCAACATCCTCTGCCATAGTGGTAACTGCAGTTGGGATTGTTTTGATGGTATTTTGATCTTTTGGTATTTGAATAACTACAATTTTTCCTTCTGATTCTGCCCATGTAACCATGTCTTCCCATATAATGGTTGCATCTGCCTGTCCTGTTGCTTCGTATATTAAAAGCTGGTTTACGGTAGGGGTGAAAACTTCAACATTTGAATTTACATCTTCCCATATCCCGTTCTTTTCGCATATGCTTTTAGCAGTTTTTCCAATAGCACATGCTTGTGGGTCTCCTAAAACAACTGATACATCTTCTCTTGTTAAATCTTCAAGACACGTTACATTTTTAGGATTTCCTTCAGGAACTGCAATAACTGGAACGTGGTAGACCACCATTAAAACAGTGTCATTTAATATGTATCCAGCTTTCATTGCATCTTCAGTATATTTGTATGCGCCTGGAATAAATACGTCACATTCACCGGTTGTGGTTAAAACACCGAATACTTCAGCGCTTCCACCGTAGTGAACCTGAACTTTTGCTCCAGTTTCATTTTCAAAGTTAGCAATTATTTCATTCATAGGTTTCATTAAACCTGCTCCACAGCATAATCTTAATGTTTTACCATCGTATATCTTTTCAGAGCCTGTATCTGCTGAATTATCAGTACAGCCTGCAAAACATGTTAGAAGTAAAATTCCAACAATTCCTAGCACCAATATTTTTTTCAAATTATCACCGGATTTATAGAGCATAATAATTTCGCACATATGTTTAAAATCAAAAAATGCGAAAAAAAATAATGGATTTTAATTATCCCATAGTGACTAAGTCACTTAATTCATCAGGAACATTTCCAACAGCTATTGCTGGGCTAATTACTGGTTGTCCTGCATTTTCAAATACATCTGGGTTTTCCAATACTGTTTTTACAAAATTAACTCCTTCTTCATAGTCTTCTGCATTTGAAGGTACAGTCATTCCGTAAACGATTGGTTTTGCAAGAATCGTACTGTTTTGACCTTCTAAAATTATGCTTGCTTTAGCATAATCATCTGCATTTGCATAGCTTCCGAGGTTAATTTCAGCAGGAAGTTCGATGTATGATAAATTGTGCTGGTTTGCAACACTCTTGTAGATAAATAAATAATCGAATGCACCAGTTTCTAAAGGACCTAAAAGGTCTACTTCTTTGCTTCTCATGAATACTTTTTCTTCGTTAACTTCAATTGATGCAGGGCTTCTTACAAGGTAAGTTCCGTCTGCATTTTCATCAACTTCAAAGTTTGAATTTTCAAGCATCAAGTCGTCGTAGATTGTTGAATCTCCGTAAGCTGTTTCTGCAAGTTGTACAACCATTTGGGTTCTGTAACCACATGGGTCATCATTAGGGCTTGAGAAACCGTATTTTACACCACCTCTTTGGAAAATTTCATACCAGTTTTCTGTAGTAATTTCATCGTAGTACTGGCTGTTTTCAGTATATGCAATAACAATTTCGTTTTTTGCAACCATTACATACCAGTCTGCATAATCTGGCATCATCATGTCGGGGATTAATGTATAATCCGCAGATGCCAATATTTCTGCAGTTTTATTTAGTTCTGTAATTTTTCTAACACAAGCAACACTGCCTGCAGCTTCTCTTTGAACGTCCACATTAGGATATTCGGCTTCATATAATGATTCATATTCTCCGAAAGGAACTGCAAGGCTCCCTGCGTGGAATATTTTTAATATTTTTGGAGTTGTGTCTTCTGAAGTGGATTCAGAAGCATTTTGGTCTACACATCCGCTGAATGCGAGGATCATTAAAATCCCGAACATTACAACGATATTTAATGATTTTTTATTCAAAATACCACCACCATTATGGTTAACACCTACTTTATGTACTTAAAAATTATATATACATTACTAGATGAATTCGAAAGTAATACTTTATAATTAAAGATATTATATGGCTAAAATTGGTAACTAAAATTAATTACCATAATCCGAAATAAAAAAAAGACTTTTTTAAAGGGTTGAGAATATTAAAAACTATTTAACATGCTTTTTTTCAAAATAAAAAGTTAAACTCTAATTTATAGAAATATTGATATATGTAGGAAAATAGAGAAATAATAACAATAATTTCAACGCGGTATTTTTGATTTTATTCAGTCTTTTTTGGTGAGGCCATGTATGCGGAAATGTCAAAAGAAGAATTATTGAAAAGATTTGACGAGTACATAATTTCAGACGATATTAAGGAAAAGACAGAAGCTACAAAACTATTAGGATACCTCGGAATAAAAGAAATTAAAAGTCGAATGGACAATATTTTAAAACTTACTTTGGAAAATGACATTTCAATACGCTTAAATGTAATAACTGCGTTTTCAAATATCTTAAATAGATTTCCGGAAGTTTTTAGCGAATTTTTATCCTGTATGTATTTCAATGCAGAATTTTCAAACAATATTCTATCAGAACATGCTAAAAATGAAATAAGAGCTTTTGAACCAGATGTAATCGAAAGGCATGTTGAATATTTTAAAAATGGAATTTATTCAAAAAATACAGAAGAAAGATTAAAATCAATCGTCGGTCTTTCATTAATCTCAAGATTCAGCCCAGAATTTTTGGATAAAGCACTATCTGAAATTGTAATGGTTTCTACGTACGATAAATCCAATTTAATTCAGTTAATCGCACTTGGAACCCTCGATGACTTTTCAAAACTTGATAGAAACCTTTTGAGGTATTCCTACCTTGTTTTCAATAAAAAAATAGATATAAAATTGATAAATCTTGCTGAAACCAATGATGAAACTTCTAAATTCCTAATTAACCTTACAATTTCAAAAGAAGCAGATGAAAATACGCTGCAGGAATTGTTAAAATATTTATCGAATGAAAACGACTTTTATTCGTTACTTGCAGCAATTTCACTTCAAAACAATATTTTTAAAGTTAAAGATACATTTTCAGAATATCCTTTGATATTTCAAAACCATATTTCAAAATTCTACAAAAAACATCTCGGCAATATGCAACAGCTAGTTTCATACTATTTAATTTTGGATATATGCCGCATGTTAAATATGGACATTAAACACTTGGATTTTGAAAAGATATTTTACTATTTAAAAAAAAATATCTCTGGAAAAAACCATCTGTTAAAAGCATACTCATTGAAAATGATTTATTCATTATTTAAAATAGAAAAATTGAATTTAGATGAAAAAATTGATGAACTTTTTGATAATCATCCATTTGAAAATGTTTTAAAAGAACATCCATTATGCTACCACTTTGGAATTCCACTTTTAATTGAGAAATATAATGTCCTACCGGAAATTGATGAAAGCCCATATTTGATCAAATCTCTTGATTTAAAAATGCGTTACATGAGTCATTCAGAACGTTACGAGTATTTAAAATCGGCTGAAAAAAACTTTGAAAGTGTATACTGGCTTGAAAGATATGAAAGTGTAAAAAAATTAGGAACTGCACTATATTTTGAAGAATCAAAAGATTTTATGAACTTCGACCTTTTAAACAATATTCTTCATGATGAGATATATCTTGTAAGAACCATTGGAGTATGGATACTTAGGGTACTTTCAAAATACGACGTAAAAATTCCCGAAAGGATTATTTTACAATCAATTCACAATTTAAAAAGCCCATATTGGGAATTGAGATTTGAATACTACTTATTCTTCAATGAATTATTGGAAAAAAATTCGGAAATAGTAAAAAACTTCAATATTGCGTCAAAACTTAAATCTACTTTAGGAAATCTGTATGTGACTGAAAAACATTCTCCTTCAAAAGCAGTTATCAAAAATATATTAAATAAAATATTGGAAAGTTTGGAAAACAGATCTGAAAAGTTTCAGAATGAATTAAATACTTTGGATTATCCTGAACCTTATCTTGAAAATCCAGTATCGTCTGCGGCATTTTTAGAAAAATTAAAGGTAAATATGGATAGTTACATCTTGAAAAATGATGAAAAAAATATTTTAAACATTTTAAAATTCCTCGAAACACATGAATCAAAACTCGATTGTTCTTATTTATTGGAAGAACTCGTAAAATTAAAAAAGAATTATGATGGTGCGGATTATCTATTGAATAACTTAAAAAAAAGTTACAAATTAATTCCAAAATCTCTTGAGATCCATATCTTGGACAGTTTAGATAGTCCGATAGTTGAATATAAAATCGAGGGAGTTGAAGAAATCCTTATGTATTTAAACGAAGGATTCGAACTCAGTGACGAAATAAAACTTAAAATAAAGGAAATTTTGATAATGTACCGAGATGAAAAACTTACAGAACATTGTATTGATATTTTAAATTTACAGTCCGATATTGAAAGTAGAAGAATAGTTCTTGAAAAAGAAGAGTTTGAAACATATTTAAACGATTTAAAAAAAATTAAAGAGCAGTCTGATGAAAAAATAAAAGATATATCTTCTGAAGACCTTTATATAAAATTGAGCCATTATCTACATAAAACATCAGATTACGATTATGGATCAGTTAATTTTAACGATATTTTATACTTTTTATCGGATTATTCAAAACGTCCTTCCGTAATTTTAACTACAATTATATTAAAAATTTTAAAAAATGCAATTGCGGACCAGAATTCTGATATAATAACCAGAATCGATGTTGAAAATCCAAAAATTCTGGATAATTTGTATTATTTGATACATTTAACGGATTATAAAATACTTTCAAAAAATGCACTATTATTAACTGTCGAAATTGTTAAAAATAAACCCGAATGGCTTTTAGAACATCTTTATAATGATTCAAAAAATAAAAACTGGTGCATATTCTTAAATTCACTTTTAGATTATCCAGATGATAATGTAATTAGCGAAACTCTCGACGCACTTGATTATTATGCCAAAAATTCAAAATATTGCGGTTTTTCAGAAGAATTTATTGAAAAACTCATCAATCTAGTGGATAATTCAAACTGGACAAACTTCAAAAAAATTGTAAACGTACTCAGTAGTTATAAGATGGAAAAGGAACTTTTAAACCATATTTCTGAATTATTGATTAAAAAAATTGAAAATTCAAACGATGATTCTAAATTGATATTATTAAGATTCTTTAAAATTCAAGATATTACACAAATAGACGAAAATTTGATAAATAAACTCTTTAACCTTAAAAATTCTGAAAATTATGATATTAAAAGAGATATTGGAGAAATTGAATCCAAACTTAATCATTAAGTATTCGGAGTTAAACTATGTATCAAGATCTACCTCAAAAAGACCTTATATCACTTTTTGATAAGTTTATAGAATCCAAAGATTATAAAGAAAGGGCGGAATCTGCAAAAATTTTAGGATACATTGGTGAAGAAGAACTTGAAAAAAGGATTCAAAAAATTGTAGTACTGAATTCTGACCCAAATATTGCAGTATTATTGAATTTGCTTAGTTCTATAAAAAATATTATTTTAAAATATCCCAAAAAATCAGAAAAACTTTTAATACACGTGTATATAAATACTGAATTTTCAAATAATCTTGTAAAAGAATTTTCAAGGCAGATTATTGACTCAATAAATCCAAAAGTAATAGATAATATCGTGACATACCATACATCAAAGTTATATTCAAAAAATAATTTTGAAGTTGTAAGGGCCCTGCTTGTTTTAGGTTTCGTATCAATATACTCCCCAGAATATCTCAAAAATTCACTTCCGGAACTTTCGATGATTTCACTATATTCAAGTTCAGAACTTTCTAGAATACTTGCTCAAGCGATACTTGATGAGTTTGAAAGCATTCCTAAATCGATTATAAAAGAATTAAAATTTTTGATAGAATCACCACATATCGATGAAAATAGCCTTGATAAGGAAAATAAATTATTTAGAAAACTTGTAATTATTAATCTCAAAAAAGAAATTAGTAAAGAAGAGTTATTGTTAATTTTAAAACATTTGGATAATTTTGAATTCAAAATAGCATTTATATCTGCAATTACTGCCAAAAAACATACTGATTTACTAAAAAAATTAAATGAATCTAAAAATGAAATTTTATTAGATATTAATTCTTTAATTTTTAAAGTTTTGGAATCAAAAACTGAAATTGATAGTTTAAACGCAATTTTAAATTCTTCATACGTAAAAATACTTATAAGTTCAAACGTTACCCATGAAAAAGCTTTAAAACTTATTAAAAATGTATCTAATGATTATTTAAGACATGAAAACTATTTAATCAGTAATTATGGATTAGAAATTCTAAATTCGTTTGTTTTAATGAATTATAAAGAATTGAATATGAATATTGAAGAAATTCTAGAATCTAAAAATATTTGCGAAATTTTTAGAAAAAACAATATCAATTATTATTCGGGCGTTAAATTACTGGCAAATCTCGAACGATACGACCTATTGGGTCCTGAAAAAAGTCCTTATTTTAATGAAAATGCCATAAATACCTATGAAGAAATTCCAAAAAGCATGATTCATGAAAAATTTAAAAATCTTGAAAAAGAATTTGAAAGTGATGACTGGCTTTATCGATACGAAATCGGAAAAAAAGTTGGAAATCTATCCTATGCAATCCCTAAAGGAATCAAATACAATTATAAACTTATTGATATGCTTTTAAATGATAATACATTTCTTGTTAGGTCCGTGGGCGTCTGGATATTACAAATTAGTTTAGAAAGAAATATTAAAATTCCAAAAGAATTACTTATTAAATCCATTTCCTACTTTGATGACCCCAATATGGAAGTACGGCAGGATTATTCCATTTTTTACAACATACTTGTTAAAAAATATGCTGAAATATTAGGAGATACCGAATTGAAATTCAAATTACAATCTGCACTCATGACCAAATATTTCACGGATAAATTTATGATAATAAGAAACATCTGTGAAAATACTTTAAAATTATTTCCCAATTCAGAATATCTAATGAATTATGAAGATAAACCATTAAAAGCGAAATTTAAAACTCTTGAAAATACAATTAACCACCCGGAACTTAAAAAATCTGCCATAATTCGAATTAAAGTTAAATTAAGAAGTTATATTAATTCTAAAGATTATGAACATATTCAAAAAATCCTTGGATTTATTGAAAAACAGGACATTACCGAAGAATATTTCCATATATTTTCAGAATTGCTAAGGATTAAAAACGAATTTGATACTGCAAATTCCATTTTGACCACTTTAAAAAATAAATTTAAAAAAGTTCCAAACTCGCGTGAAAATATTCTTTATGGAAATTTAAATGAACTAATTGTTTCAAGACGAATTGATTCTTTAAATGAAATTTTTGGATATATTGAAGAAGATTTTGAATTAAGCGGAAAAATCACTGAAAAAGTAAAAGAATTTGTTATATACCCACAAGTAAACCCTAAAATAACAGAAATATCTTTAAAAATACTTAACAATCTTAAAAAAGAGGAATCTACAAAATTAGTAGCTGAAAAACTTGAACTTGAAGAATATTTATCTAAAAACCATGCTGAATCAGAAATTGTTGATGTTAAAAATCAAACGTGGAAAGAGATATATTTCTCATTAAAATATCTGTTAACCCAAGATTACAAAACCCTAAATTATGTAAATCTTGAATTTTCAGATTTTATAAAGTTCAATATCCTAAAATCAAATAAAAATTCCTTAATGATTACGACAATACTATTGGATGTCTTAAAAACCAATGTAAAATCAGAAGACACCAAATTATTAAATGAAATCGAAAATAATAAAGAATATATCCTTAAAAACATTTCAGAAATTATTTTTAACAGACAATATCCATTACTGGCATACAAAGGCCTTGAATTATTGAAAACAATAATGTCTAAAAAAACATTCTGGTTTGAAGAAGCAGTTTTAAAATCCAAAAATTTTGAAGAATATTTAATACTTGTTTCAAAACTTCTTGATGAAGATTCATCCCAAATACAGGTTGAAAGTTTAGAAACTCTTGCAAGTATGATCAAATTAAATATTAAATGCACAGATTACCCCGAAATTCATGAAAAAGTTCTGAATTTAATAAGCAATGATGAAAAATGGATAATCTTTAGAAAAGCTCTTGATGTAGTATATGCCTGCAATTTTGAAGATAACGAAGAAATCCTTGAAAAAGTAAGTAAAAGAATTATAGACTACCTTAAAAGTTCCCAGGACGATTCTAAACTATTTTTAATAAAATTCTTTAAAATAAAAGGAATAAATAAAATCCCAGATTACTTATTTGACGAATTAAAAGAATTTGAAAATAGTCCGAACCCATATGTGAGTTCTGAAATAGCAGAATTGATTCATAAAAGAAAAGGGATTATAAATCAATAATTAATTTTTTTCCACAAAATTTTTCAAAAAGTATTCGTATGCAATAACACCATCGTCTGAGAGTTCAGGATGAAATGAAATTGCCATGATATTTCCTTGTTTTACTCCAACAATATTTTCGTCATCTTTTGAAATTATTTCTACGTCTTTCGAAAGTATATCTCCAACTTGTGGGGCCCGGATAAATACTGCGTGTATCTCTTTTCCACCCAATACTATTTCTTTCTCAAAACTGTCCTTTTGGCTACCGTATGCATTTCTTTTTATTGTTACATTTAAAATATCTAGTAATGGCTGCTCTTTTCCTGTTCCCTTTGATAAAAGAACCATACCTGCACAGGTGCCAAGTATCGGGATTTTTAAATTTCTAATTTTATCGATAAATCCATAGCTTACCATCAATTTCCCAATAGTGGTGCTCTCCCCACCCGGGATTATTAAAGCATCTATCCCTTCTAAATCGTCTACAGTTCTTATGCGTTTAGGAATACAGTTTATTTTTCTAACTGCATCTTCGTGTTCTTCTATATCTCCCTGAATGCCAAGTATTCCCATTATTTTCATAAATTCACCGTTTTTTATAAATTGTACTTATTACGGATAGTTTTGAATCATTATTTAAAAATTTGTATAATAAATTATATATCTAAATTAATAAATATATATTCCCAAAATAAAAATGGGGCCGAGACCGGGAATCGAACCCGGGTCGAGGGATCCACAGTCCCTCAGGATAGCCACTACCCTACCACGGCCACAATAATCATCTTTTACGATTGATATAATGCAGGGGCAGGGATTTGAACCCTGGAACCACTACTGGACAGGATTCTAAGTCCTGCATCTTTGGCCAGGCTCGACAACCCCTGCACTTAAAAATAAATGCTCCAGCCGGGATTTGAACCCGAGTCCCGGCCTCGAAAGGGCCGGATGATTGGCCGGACTACACCACTGGAGCTTGTTTCAGATTATATGGGCCCGATGGGATTTGAACCCATGACCACTCGGTTATGAGCCGAGCACTCTAACCAGCCTGAGCTACGGGCCCGTACCCGGTCTTGAGAGTGAATAATTTGTTAGAAAAAATGGCGCCTCCTGCAGGGCTCGAACCTGCGACCTACGGATTAACAGTCCGTCGCTGCTACCTACTGAGCTAAGGAGGCTCGCTGTCTTACTACTTGACCGCACAATAACAATCAACATTCTGATATATAAACTTTATGTAGTAAAGTATAAATACCAAAAAGGATATGCTTAATTGTGGATTTAACTGGAAATTGCCAAGGTAGTTCAGCCTGGGAGAACGCTGGACTGAAGATCCAGTTGTCGGGTGTTCGAATCACCCCCTTGGCACGTTTTTATTTTGGAAGTATTAATTTATTAATTTAGATATACTGTTTTATGTGTTATTTTTTAATAATAAGATGCTATTATTTTATTGTAATTTAAACTGGTGGATTCATGAAGATTATTGGAAGCATGGGTAAAAAAACGGAAAACTTAAAAATTGATGCTAAAAAATCATATTTAAAACGTATTGCAAAAAATGTGAAAGTTTCAGAAGGAGAACGGGCTGTTGAAGATATTTTAAGATGCATATACAGAAATCAGCCGATTTCAACAAAAAAAATAGGCCAATATGTAAAACTGCCTCTTCCAATTGTATCTAAAGTTAGATCAATTCTTGAAAGAGAATCTCTCTTAAAAAGAGACGATAAAGGAGCGGTATTTTCAAAAGAAGGTGTTGATTTTGTCGAAAAGGAACTTAGACTTAAACTTAAATCTGATCTAAAATGTCCGGTATGCAGTGGAAAAAATATTGTGTTTGATGAAAAATTTGAAAAGATATTGAAAAAACACAAAACTTACGCTAAATTAAGGCCGCAAGTAAACACGATGATTGATCAGTCTTTTGCAACACCTGAAACAGCGGTTGCTAGAGCTACAATAATGGCCGATCGAGGAGATTTAGAAGGAAAAAGAGTTTTATTTGTGGGAGATGATGATCTTGCATCAATTCCAACTGCAATGACTGGACTATGCAGTGAAGTCGTTGTTTTAGATATCGATGATAGACTTTTAAAATTAATTTCAGAAGTTTCTAAAAAAGAGAATTTGAACATTGAAACTGTGAAATGGGACTTTAAAAATGAACTTCCAAGTGAATTTGTAAACAAATTTGACACAATATTTACTGATCCCCCATATACATTGAATGGCGCAGTGCTTTTCATGTCAAGAGGCATCGAAGCACTTGGAAACGATGGAATATTGTATCTTGCATTCTCTCATAAGCCTGTAGAAGAATACATTGAACTTCAAAAATCAATCAACAATATGAACTTTTTAATTTATGAGTTGATTCCAGGATTTAACTTTTATGAAGGAACCGAAATTATTGGAAACACTACATTTTTGGCAAGACTCGTTGGTAAAAATTTGAAAAAAATAGACGTTAATTCTGAAAAAATATACACTGGAGAATTAAAACCAACTTTAAGATACTACCGGTGCATGAACTGTAAAAAAGTCCATGAAATTGGAAATAAAATAAAAAGAATAGAAGATTTAACCTGTGAATGCGGCGGAAAAAAATTTTCAATGATTAAACGATCGAAAGTAAAACAAAAATAACTTTGAAAAAATAAAATTTTAAATTTTTTTTAAATAAAAAAAGAGAATTATTCTGTAATTAAAACAGCGTTTACAACACCATCTTGTCCAGGTCTTGAGGTAACTTTTGCTTTACCCATTTCTGTTTCGATGATTGCTCCTTTTGTCATAACGTTTCTTCTGATATAGTGTTTGTTTGCTTTGTTGTCGAGAACTTTTGTTACAGCAACTTTTTTACAAACATTGTTTGCTTGATCAAAGACGTTTGCGTAGTTAGTTTTTTCCAACTTAACTTTTAAGTTTGCGCCTCTGCATCTTACAATTTTTCTTTTGATTACTTCTGAAACTTGTGTTTCTGCTGCAGGTCTTCCCATTTCTCTTTTATGTTTCTTTGCAGCTCTCCAGACTTTAGCTCCTGTTGAGAGCCTTCTGCTTGCTCCTTGCCAAATTGCCATGATTACACCTTGTTTGTGTTTATTTTTTAAAAAATCGAAGTTTTTCCGTATATTTAATAAATTTTTTGAGAGAGTATGCGAGTATAATATGTGATTGCCATAATACTATAAAAAATTAACTGCATTTCAAAATAGGTTAAATAAAGTATAATAGATTGATTATTTTACCGAATCTTCAAATAAAAGCTTTAAAATCGCCATTCTGACAGGAACTCCATAAAATGACTGTTTAAAGTATCTTGCCTGTGGAAGATTATCGACTTCGGAATCGATTTCATCAACCCTTGGAAGCGGGTGCATGATAACTACGTCTTTGTCTCCAATGTGCTCTTTTGAAAGTCGGTATATTCCCTTTACCTTGTAGTATTCGTTAACGTCGACAAACCTTTCTTTCTGAATCCTTGTCATGTAAACAACATCAACATCTTCAATTTCAACGTCAGTCATTTCCGAAAGTTTTATTTTTCCATCGATATCTTCAATTACTTCTCTTGGCATTTTAAGTTCTTCTGGAGAAATTAACTTTATTTCTACACCCTTAAAGAGGGATAATGCTTGGCACAAAGAGTGAACGGTTCTTCCATACTTTAAGTCACCGATAAATGCGATTTTTAAATTTTCAATGTGTCCGACTTCCCTTTTAATTGTATATAAATCAAGAAGTGTCTGTGTCGGGTGCTGGTTTGATCCATCTCCAGCGTTTATGACTGGAACTTTTGAATTTTCACCTGAAAGCCTTGCAGCCCCTTCTGAAGGATGTCTTATTGCAATTAAATCACTGTAACCGCTGATTACTTTGATAGTATCTGCTAAAGATTCGCCCTTTGTTACAGAAGTATTTGAAATATCCGTAAAACCGATAACATTTCCACCAAGCCGCTTCATTGCAGTTTCAAAAGAAAGTCTTGTTCTGGTTGATGGTTCGTAAAAAAGAGTTGCGAGTATTCTCCCGTTTAAAAAATCACAGTGACCTTTTTCATTTAAAATAGCTTCCATTCTTTCGGATTCGTCTAAAATATTCAAAATTTCTTCCCGACCGATGTCCCTCATCGAAATTAAATGCCTCATCAAACCACCGACATTTTTCATTAATTATAAATTAAATATATATAAAATTATGGTGCAAGATATATATGCAAACGAGGTGTAGTAATGGAACCTGTTCAAATTATCGGAATTATTGTTGGATTTATTGTTATTTTAAAAATTGCGGTTCAAGTCAAAAAAAGTACTATTGCACCATTTACTGCATTATCCTGGATTTTTGGATGGATTTTTGTAATGTTAATGGTAAGTTTTCCAAATCATCTTGGAAAAATAGCAAATACATTAGGAATAGGAAGAGGTATTGATTTTTTAATCTACTTTGGAATAATAATTCTGTTTTTCTTGATTTACAAATCGTACTTAAGGGCCGAACACCTTGAAAGAGAGATTACAACGATTATTTCAGAAATTGCAATTAATGAAAGATATGATAAAAAAACAAAAGGTGAAAATGATGGAAAATAGAGAACTAGTGATGGAAACTGCGCCTTATGTTCAAAATATGGAATATGTAAGAGAATTAATTGAAGAATCAGAAAATATTGATGAATTAAAAATAAAATTAACAGAATTAATAAATAATGAGCAAAATGTTGCAAAAAAGACCGATTTGAAAATTTTAATGGAAAAAATAGAAGAACTTGGTCTTTAATTTTTAGGTTTTCTAAATTCGTGTTCAAAATCTTTGTCGTAAAGTTTTGAATAATCATAACTATCAGGATTTGTCACATTTCCAACGATTATAAGTGCTGTTTTTGTAATTCCTTCGCCTTTTACTTTTTCAGAGATATCTTTTAGTGTTCCCTTGATTTTTTTCTCGTCAGGCCATGATGCGTGATATACAACTGAAACTGCAGTGTCATCTGGATATCCGCCTTCAATTAATTCACTGCATACTTTTTCGATCATTCCAGTTCCAAGGTAAATTGCCATTGTAGCGTTGTGTTTTGCAAGAGCAATTAAGCTTTCTTTTGCAGGTTTTGGAGTTCTTCCTTCAGGCCTTGTAATTATTACTGTCTGTGACACATTAGGAAGTGTTAATTCAGATTTTAAGGTTGCCGCCGCTGCAAAAAGAGAAGTTACTCCAGGAATTATGTCTACATCGATGTCGTATTTTTTCAACTCATCGATCTGCTCTTTTATCGCACCGTAAAGTGCAGGATCTCCAGTGTGAACCCTTACAACAGTTAATCCGTTGTTAATTCCATTCACTGCAACGTCAATTACTTCGTCGAGTGTCATTGTTGCACTGTTATAGATTTTTGCGCCTTTTTCATTGTAATCCAAAACTTCAGGATTTACTAACGAACCTGCATAAATTAAGATATCTGCATTTTCGATTGCATTTTTTCCTTTAATCGTGATTAATTCCTTGTCTCCAGGGCCCGCTCCAACAATAATCATCTTTTTCATTATTTCACCAGTTATAATAAAATAAGCGTATAACACTGCCATCAAATGTATTATTTATTAAGTATTACTTCAAAATATAAAAAAGGCGATAATTATGTATGAAGAAGGTAAAGAAATTTTAGAAAATTTAAGAAATAGAAATTTTGAGTACATTTCTGAAGGAGAATTGGATCAAATATTCGATGATGCAAAATTGGACTATGATCTTGATACTGGAAATATGCTTCAAGGGACTCGGGATATTGGTGAAGACAGGGAATTTGAACTGGAACTTGAAGCTCTTCGTCTTGAAAAACTAAGTATTCTAAGAGAAACTAAAAATAAAAATAATACCTTAAAACTCAAGATTGTATCAAAGCCGATGACAAAATTATTCGAAGCTATTTCGAAATTTTTAGATAAATTCCCTAAATTTTAAAAATTACTAAAAAAAGAAATTAATTAAATTATTCAGTTGCTTTTTTCAAAATTTCATAAGTTGTTCCATATATCACGTTGCTTTTGCAAAAACCCGGCAGATATGTTGCAGCTTTTCCAGAATTCGTTGCAACGTTTTTGTACCCCATGTCTTCAATCGGAGCTACGACCATGCACGTATCTACAACTACTTTTCCGCCAGCATCTTCAATAATTTTCGTGTATCCCATCCTGTCTGCAATCGATTTCATGTGAATTGAAGTACAAACCCAGACATCTGCATTGAATTTTGCGTTTTCAGCTTTTACAAATTCTGCAACTTCTTTAACTTCATCAAGACTGCAGTGTGGGCATCCAATACATATTAAATCTGGTTTTTCTGAAGTTTTGAATGAATCATATTCTTTTTCAAAATCTTTCTTACCGATAACTACTTTTTCAAGACCATTGATGTCCAGTCCTTTTTTTGCTTCGGGAGTTATTCCTTCAACGTGGTATAATGCAACACCCCCACTTGCTGCAAGCGCTGCTCCGAGTGCTTTTAAATAATCATTTTTGACTGATTCGCAATTTTTAAATTTAAAGTATGGAATTCCGTTTTTTACAATTCTTCCAGTAATTCTTCCCAAAATCCCGTAAAATGAACTTGCATCTTCAAGTTCCATATCAACTTCAAATACCTGGGTTGGAAGCCTGTTTTCGTCCAGATGGTAACCGTAACATGGTGTTTTTCCAATAATTGCCGCTGCTAATGCTGAAGGACCCCCTTCCCTGTTTGTTCTTGCACCAATTACCGAATTTACGTAAGCTACAGCAGATGATTCTGCCCATGCAACGTGTGAACCAAACATTGGAACATTTCCAGTTAAATACGGTGTACAGGTACAGCTTATTTCAATTTCCATTCTTTTAAAACAGTCGATTATTTCGAGCTGTTTTTTTGCGAAATATTTTGGAAATTTAAGTTCATCGTATCTTATCAGATCCATTCCAGCAGGATTCAGTGTAGTTGGGACAGATGCCTTTAAACCCTGATCTACAAGGTCTTTTAAAAATTCTAAACCTTTTTCACCGATAGTTTTATACGAAACCCCAGAAACTTGTGCAGAAGATATATTTACCAGTTTTTCTGCGCCGTAAATATCCCCTAAAGATACAAGTAAGTTCATGCAGGTTTCAAGGGCTTCCCCGTATTCTCCTGCATACAATTTTTCCTCTTCTCTCGTTAGATGCATAATTTTCACCTTTTACATTACTAATTATAGGGTACCAAAATATAAAAATAATGGAGATAGTTTTAACTCGTGAAAAAATGGAAATAACTGCGACACCGATAAGAACCAGATATATCGATAGAAACGAAGACTTTGTATCAGAATCCATAAATTCTTTGAAAAAAGAAATAAAACAAGGATTTGAAATAAAAAACGGGGATTTTTTAGTAGTCAGCGAAAAATTCATAGCTACAAGTGAGAATAACTTTGTAGATGAAAGTTTGGCTGACCCCAAATTCTGGGCATATTTTACATATTATCTATCAAAATACGGCTGGGGATATATTTTAGGCCCTCTTTTAGGAACTAGGGGAGATAGGGTTAAAAATTTAAGAAAAATGCCAAAAAAGGAAACACTAAAACACAAACAAATTGTAATTGAAAATTTAGGATTGATATACGCACTAAAACCTGCGTCAGAAGGCGGAATCGATTTAACAAACGTCCCTGGAACTTATGCTTCATTACTTCCAGAAAATCCAGAACATTCTGCAAAAAAACTCCATAAAAAAATAAAAGAAGAACTGAACCTCGATTTAACAGTTATGGTAATCGACACAGATGCGACATACAGATTTTTTAACTGGTATGTTACAGCACTTCCAATTGCAATTGATGGAATAATCTCAAAAATAGGTGTTTTAGGGTACCTTTTGGGAAAATTTGGAAAAAGATTAAATCAAGGGGGACTCTGTGGCGCAACCCCGCTTGCAATCGTTGGAAATGAAAATTACAAAAAATATCATTTAAAAACGCTTCTTTATATCGCAAATCTGTCCGATACATCCCAAGTTCCATATACTAAATCAATTCACGATTTGATGAAAAAATACAACACCTTTGAAATAACTGTCGATGTTTTAAAAGAAATGGAACACAGCCCGCTAGTTGTTGTAAAATGTGAATAATTTAAAAAAAGTAAAAAATTAAAATAAAATATAACTATCTTTTTGGCTCATTTATTGCAGATTCTATTAACGATTGAATCATCAAATCGTGCGATAATTTGTAAATATCGAACTCATTTTTGTTTTCTACATCTAAAAGCTCTAAAAGATCCCCTGAAAGCGATGTTTCAATACATTTGCTTTTATCCAAAATATAAACCTGTTTTCCATCTTCAAGTTCTACTTCGGCGCACTCCGATTTTAAAGCAACAATTACAGGAGGTTCCTCAATTTCAGGTCTTTCCAATTTTATATTCGTAAAATCTGGATCATTTAACGATAATTTCTCTTTTATGGAGCAACAGAGATCATTGATGTACTCCTGATTCCACGTTCTTCTTAGATCAATTAATTCTCTTTCAAAAGATGGAAGGAATTCTTTTGGATATTCTTCGATTACTTCCCTCAAAAACCCCATATTGTATTTAGCCTTGTCTGCAGCCTTTAAAATTATTTCGAGGTTCTTTTTCTCGAGGTAGCCCGATTTTACCATTGCAATCGTTGCTTCTTTTGAGAGTTCTTCGTCTGAAAGTTTGAGCCTTACATTATTAATATATCTGTTAATGTACTTTTGATCGTATTTTCCAAGATTACCAACAATTCGAAGAGCCTGCTTTGAAATGTATTTATCAGGATTATTCATCAGTACACAGACTTTTTTATAGTGTCTTGTAGTAACTTTCGGGCTGTATTTTGATAAATTGTAAAGAAGCGTGATTGAAGGATAAATTACGTCTGGATCTTCGTCCAATAATGGATTTATGTTTAAATTTTCAAATTTAAGTGGTTCTGTATAGCTTAGTTTATTCAGTGCTAAAAGCGAATATATCTTGGTATATTTATCAGGCGAACTTGTAAATTCAACAAGCGTATCAATTGCATTTTTTAAGTATTCTGAGTATTTTTCAGAATATTTCCATATTGAATAAATTGAACTTCGCCTAATTTCTAAATCATCACTTTTTAATGAATCCATCAATATTTTAGCGGTACTTTCATCGAGTTCGTAATCTGTAATATCGCCTAAAATCTTAATTACTTTTGACTTTAATGCAGAATCATTTGAATCTAAACAGGATAATATATCATTTTGACAGCATTTTATAAGATCAGGGTTTATTTCCCCAATATTTTTTATTAAATCCATTAAAACTGCTTTTGAAGTTATTTTTTCGCGTAATATTTCAAATACTTCGATTTTTTCTTCACATTTTGAATTCAACATTATTTTTGAAACTGCATATGCGCTTGCACACACCACATCAATGTTTGGATCATCAAAACATTTTTTCAAATTTTTCATGTATTTTTCAATATTATCATAACATAAGAGTCCAAAATCTCCAAAAAATAAAATTGCATTTTTTCGAATTCTCCAGTCAGGGTCATTTAATAATTCCACAATTTTTGGAATTATTGGCACAACTTCAGATGGATAAGACCTCGAAATCATTGAAAGTGAAGTTATCGTTGCCCATTTTATTTTAAATTCACAATTTAGTGTTTTTTCAAATTTTGGAATAAAATATCTTATGGATTCTTTATTTTCAAATGCGTATTTTCCAGCGGCAATAACCTCCCTAAAGTCAGAAAAATCGAACTGATGACTCAATGATTCATCTGCACCAATCTTAGAATTTAAAGGGTAATCTGTTGATTTAAATGATCCTATCATAATATCACGCTTTTAATAGTATTATTATTATGAATTGACTTGATTATATTGGTTTTTTGCATGTGTTTGTGTAGGTTACGAAGTTTTTTGTTAAATTTACCTACATAAACATATACATAAACATATACAAAACCAAATACATCAGCAGGTGCCAAAAAAAGTGCCAAAAAGGTATATATTAACAAAATACGCCATATCATTTAGGGAATATCCCCTATAATACATTCGTGTAGGCATGGAGGTTACTTCATGAAGTACTTTATTCATGATAAAAAAGGTGCTTCTGGAATTGGAACCTTGATTGTCTTTATTGCAATGGTATTAGTTGCGGCAGTTGCAGCAAGCGTTTTAATTAACACTAGCGGATTCTTGCAACAAAAAGCTTCAACGGTCGGTAAAGAAAGCACGGATCAAGTTGCAAGTGGTATTCAGGTATTGAGTGTCACAGGACACATCTATACACTATCTGCCACAAAATACGGCCTTGACAAAATTGCAGTATACATATCACCCAACTCTGGAAGTGGGCCTATAGATATTACGCATTGTATAGTACAGTTGACCTATGGCGACAGACTCGCAAATATCAACTATACCCACAAAGAAAATGCTACAATAGGTAATGCAAACGTATTCTCACTAGACGATACGCTTTCATTCAATCACAGTATTTCGTCATATACGGGAACCACGATCTACACAGATGATGAAGTGGCTGGAGATATTATTCGAATATCTACAACAGATCCTGATTTGAGAGCACTTTTAAAAGGATTCTCAAGTGGCGATGCAATTACAATAGTAACAAACCATACAAACGCTCCTGGAGGAAACGGTGCAGTTTCTTCAATCACTAGAAGCGATTCAAATTTAACAGTTAACATTTCAATGACTGCTGGAGCTGCGGTAACTGCAGATGGACAGTTATCTGGCCTAGAATGGTTTAAAATAAATGGAACTGCAGATTTGGCAAAATCAGATGCTACATCATTTACAATAATAGCTTTGCAGGATGAGGACGATTCAATTTCAGATTCTGGTGTATTAAACGGTGGAGACATTGGAGCCATTGTTTTAAATACTGAAGCAATATTTGGAACTGAAATATTGAATAGGAAAGAAATTTCTGGAAAAATTATGCCTGAATTTGGTGCTCCAGGAATTATTTCGTTCACGACTCCTCCAACATACGTATATGAACTCGCGGAACTGCAATAGTCCTCTATTAAACAGTTAAGAGGTTAAATTATGAAAATAACAGAATTTATGAAAAACAAAAAAGGTGCTTCCGGAATTGGTACCTTGATTGTTTTTATTGCAATGGTATTAGTTGCTGCAGTTGCAGCAAGCGTTTTAATTAACACTAGCGGATTCTTGCAACAAAAAGCTTCAACAACCGGTAAAGAAAGTACCGAACAAGTTGCAAGTGGATTACAAGTAGTTGGAGTTACAGGTAAAAAATCAGCTCTTGGTAACCAAGACATTGAACTTTTAGCAATATACGTAACACCTAGCGCAGGAAGTTCTGCAATTGATTTAACTCAGACAAAATTATTCTTAGAATACAACGGATACAGTTGTTCATTAAACTACTCAAGTAAATTAAACTTAACTGCTGGAAACGCAAACGTATTCGGTAACGTTGGAAACGCAGATAACACATCATTCATGATTGCATCATTACAAGATGCTGATGATTCAGTAAGTGACAGCGCAGTTATAAACAAAGGAGATACTGTTGCATTCCTCGTGAACGCAAGTGCTGCATTTGCAACAACTCAAATACCTGAAAGAAAAGTTATTTCTGGAAAAATTATCCCTGAATTTGGTGCTCCAGGAATTATTTCATTCACAACCCCTGCGTCATACACTGACACAATTATCGAATTACAATAATTGCATGTAATTAAAAACATCCTTCTAGGAGGTTAAATTATGAAAATAACAGAATTTATGAAAAACAAAAAAGGTGCTTCCGGAATTGGTACCTTGATTGTTTTTATTGCAATGGTATTAGTTGCTGCAGTTGCAGCAAGTGTTTTAATTAACACTAGCGGATTCTTGCAACAAAAAGCTTCGACCGCAGGTAAAGAAAGTACTGATCAAGTTGCAAGTGGATTGCAAATTATCCAGGTAACTGGAAAACACGACAATACCCACATTACCAGATTAGCTATCTACGTAACCCCTAACGCAGGAAGTGCACCAATTGATTTAAAACAATGTGTTTTATCAATTTCAGATGGAACTACAAAAACTGTTACTAAATCAAATGCAACCGTATCATACCAAGATTTAAGCACAGGAGGTAACATTTACAACGCTTCAGGTTCAATCTGGGCAAATTTAACAGATACAACCAAATTTGGAGTTGTAGAAATCCAAGATGCTGACGGTTCATGTTCAAAAACTACACCTGTATTAAATAAAGGAGATATTGTAGCTATTGTAATCGATGAATTAACATTAGATACAAGAACAGATATTGCAGGAAGCATTCAACCAGAATTTGGTGCTCCAGGCGTTATTTCATTCACAACCCCTGCAACATACATCAGCACACAAAGCGTAGTGCAATTACAATAAGCTAAAAGCTTATTTTTTTTATTTGAGGTGGATGAAATGTTAAAAAAATTCATCAAAAATAAGAAGGGTGCTGTTGGAATTGGCACCTTGATTATTTTTATTGCAATGGTGCTTGTTGCAGCAATTGCTGCATCAGTTATCATTAATACTGCGGGAAAACTTCAACATAAAGCTTCAACTGTAGGTGATGAAAGTACCGAACAAGTTGCAAGTGGTATTCAAGTCTTAAAAGTAGTAGGGCATAGAAATGGAGCAAATACTACACTACTAGATAAATTAGCTATAATGGTTGCTCCAAATGTTGGTGGAGAAATTGATTTATCGAGTACACTACTAACAATATCCGATGGAGAAATCAAATCCACGATGGTTTATAACTCTAGCGCCTACAACTCCACAATTAAAAGTTCCGGTACGAACAATATCTTCGGAGCCGGCGGGTGGGGAACAGGTAGTAGCTACGGAATAATAGTGCTTCAAGATAGCGATAACTCCACAGGTGCTTCAGAGCATCCTACAATAAACTACGGAGATAAAGTTTACCTAACCATTACAATGAATATCAGTTCAACAGCTAAAGTTTCAGGAGAAGTAATACCTGACTACGGCGCATCGGGAATCATTGATTTTAGGGCCCCATCAGTATTTATTGAGAATGTAACTACACTTCAATAATTGGTGATATTATGCCCAATATCTCTGAAATTATTGAAGAGATAAAACAAAAGATAAAATTAGGCAAGAAGACCGAAAAAACTTCGGAAGCTGAAAGTGATGACGAGTTCAGTTTTGCGCTCGAGGAAGAAACAGTATCTGAATCTGAAGATTTGATTGCTGCAAATGAAGAACTTCTTGCCAAAATAGGGGAACTTGAATCCAAGTTCCCAAAAATTGAAATGATGGTCACAAACCTGAGGAAAGAAAATGAAAACCTCAGGAGTGACATTCAAAGCATTACTGAAAATTTTCAAGATATGATGGCCCTCTATGAAGTGGTCTCAAATCAAATCAATCCATTCATAGGAATTTCAAAAATCACAGCAACCAGCATGGAAAAAGTAGAGAAGATGGAGAGTGAATCTCAAAACCTGAAAAAACGGGTTGAAGAACTTCAAAACGATGTTGTGGTTTTAGCGAACGTATACCTAAATACGCACCAGATTGACCTTGATGGAGTTATTAATGAAGTGCTTGCAGAAGAAGAATTCTCCAAAGCAATATCAGGAGAGGATTCCGATGATTGGTAACGTTAAAATGGAATATGCTTCCCTTTCGGAAGAATACCTTACTGAGAGCGAAATGGAAGAATACTTGGATGACTTAAGATCCAAAATTCCTTCCTTTATAATAGAGCTCTTAAAAAATAACTTAAAAAACAGAAAATTAACTAGACCACAATTAGATAAAATTGTTGGAAGAGTTTCTGACCTTTACTTTGGGAAAAAACCTGAAGATAAGAAGGCTGCAGAACTTACAAACAAAATAAATGATTTGAGTCAGAAATTAGATGCTTTAATGAAAGTTGCTACAATTTCATCTGCAACAAAGGTATCTGATGACATCAAAAAAGAATTAGATGGTCTTGAAGAAAAAATTGAAGTTCCAGAAATTTCTAAGACTATTGAAGCTCCAGAAATTATTGAGGAACCAGAAATTATTGAGGAAACCCCCAAAGAACTGGCCGAACCCATCATAGAAATAAGTAACGAACCAGAAATTGAAAAACAAATTGTTTTAGAGGTTCCTTTAAATATTGAGGAGGGAAATACCATGAGAAATGAATTGGCCCCTGTAGTTGAATCAAATGCAAGACTTCAGGAATTACCAGAAGATACACTTTCTACCATGTTAGTATTCAAATGGCTCGAAT
The DNA here is from genome assembly GCF_000016125.1 of Methanococcus maripaludis C5. GTDB lineage: Archaea > AGJL01 > Methanococci > Methanococcales > Methanococcaceae > Methanococcus > Methanococcus maripaludis_D. The sequence goes on along the minus strand of NC_009135.1, from coordinate 1,686,836 downwards.
TTTTAATAAGTCGAGTTGGAACTGGAAATTTAATTGATGTATTGGATTATTATCATGCCTTGGGTTGGATATCTGGAAAATCCATTAGCAAATTGATGAAAGTATCCAAAAACATGAAATATTTCCATGAGGATATTGACTGGAAAGCTAACGAATGTATGGCTCCAGAAGACCATGTTGTATCATTACTCTACATTGAAAAACTAGCAGGAAGACCTATTGCAGTTGAAGAACTTGAGGGAATGGAAAGAGAAATAAGCAGAATCAAAAAATGGGCCGATGAACTACAAAAAATGTAAATTAAGTGAATATACGGAGTGAACAAAATGAACACTGCAACATTATCATCAATATTACTCGAATCTCAAAAACCTGCTAAATTAGAAGCTATTCCTGAAGATGCTTTTTCATTGATATTTGCATTTAAATGGTTAGAATACCTTTCTGAAAGAGTAGGTCAGCCAAATATTGGAGATATTCTTGAATTCTACTACAATTTAGGATGGTTATCAGATAACGCAATTTCAGGATTATTAAAATTCTCAAAAGGAATAAAAATAGACGATGACGATATTGCAAGTCCTTCTGGAAAACTCACCATTGCAGACCATTTGGTATCATTATTATTCATCGAAAGATTAAATGGTAAGAAGATATCAAGTGAAGTATTGGATAAATTAGAATGGGAAATTAGAAGGATAAAAAGAGGAGCAGAGCAATACTATGGGATTTAGTTCAACTGCAGGACTAACATTGTTATTAACTACAGTACTTATTAGCTCTATTTATCTGTATAGTACTGTAGATATAACCTCTGCAAAAATAAATGATGCTTATAGCCAGCATTCAGAATATTTAAAAAACAAATTAGATGAAAGATTAACTATTGTTGATGTTGAAAATTCGACAGCCAACATAAATATTACCCTTTTAAATGAAGGGCAGTTGACTCATGAAGTCGGAAAATGGGATGTTTTGTATAACGGAATCCCAAAAAACTTTACAATCGTTTCAAACGATGAATATGTGGTGCCTCTAAATAGTATTGAAATTTCAATTAATGCGAGTTCACCAGGCAGAATATCTGTAGTTTCAGAATATGGAAACCAATATTACTACAATTTAAATTAAAAATCCTTATTTTTAGGATATTGCGTTGGTGATTAAATGGCATCCAATGTTTTCTCAGAAATAATAATATTCGTAAGTGTTTTGATAATCACTGCCGCAGTTGCAGGACTACTTGCAACAAGTACGCATAAAATATCTCTTGGAATCAGCAGTAAAGGAGATACATTATCAACACAGCTATCGCAGGATTTTGAGATTATTAATGATCCTGGATATATACCTCGAAATTCAAGTACTGGGATAAGCACAATTTATATAAAAAATACGGGTAAAACGCAGATCCCCATTCAAAATGAAACTGTTACTGCAATAATTGATGGAGAAATATATGATGTTTCAAATTCGAGCATCGTTAATAATGAAGGCATTATTCTAAGCCCTTCAGAAGTCGGAAAACTTGAAGTTGAATACAATGAAACAGGATTTCACAATATAAAAATCATATCTGAACAAGGAATATCCAGAACTTTGACGGCAAATTTCAATTAAATATCGGTGGTTAACTTGAAACTGGCAAGAATAGAACTTAGTAGAGATGACGTACATAAAAGATTAGGGGGGGGAATCCCCTTTGGAAGCGTTATCTTGATTGAAGGAGAAGAATCTACAGGTAAATCCATAATTTGTCAGAGGTTGGCATATGGATTTTTACAGAATTCTTACTCATTATCATACGTATCAACCCAGTTAACCACCACAGAATTTGTAAAACAGATGATGTCGTTGAAATATAATATCAATAAAAAATTATTAAATGGAAATCTCTTGTACATTCCAGTATATCCATTAATTTCAGAAAATGCCGTAAAAGATGATTTTATAAAAAAAATGATGAACACGCGGGCATTTTATGAAAAAGATATTGTTTTATTTGATTCTATATCTACACTGGTATCAAATGATGCGAGTGAGGTACAGATAACCGATTTAATGGCTTTTTTTAAAAGAATTGCATCCATGAATAAAATTGTAATTTACACAGTAAATCCAAAAGAACTCCCTGATTCAGTTCTTATGATACTTAGAACATCTGCAACAATTGTTATAAAAACAGAAACATTTGCATTTGGTGGAAATCTTAAAAATTCTGCCAAAATTGTAAAATATAACTTTGCAAGAAGTTCTTTCCAAAAAATTATGGTATTTAGAGTCGATCCTGGACTCGGAATTGCTGTAGAAATATCCTCTGTAGCATAAGGTGGTAATATGGCTGATGATTTCAAAACTGCACAGATCAATAATCCCCATTTGAAAAACTATGTTGAAAAATTTAAAAAAACATATATGAAAGTTCCCGAATTTGTTCCAAGCCTTTCAAGAGATTTTAAAGAAATAAGATATCCAAATATAATTTATCCAATAGGAGATCCAATATTTATCCACCTTTACGGAACACCAAATTTAAAAACAAGATATATCGCAATAGAACCTCGTTTAGCAGGATCGGATGAAAGAAAAAAATACTTTGAAATCCTAGATAGAATTTTAGAATATGCCCCCTACAGCGATACTCCTGAAAATGATGAAGAATTTGGGAAAATTGTTACAAAATTATTCGATATGGTTACAAAGGTATCCACACAGAAAAACGAAAAGAAAAAAGGATTACTTTCAAAAATAACAGATTCTGGAAAGATACTCGTTACAAAAACCGAACGGGAGAAATTCCTCTATTTATTGAAAAGAGATTTAATCGGACTTGGAACTCTTGAACCAATCAGAAGAGACCCATATATTGAAGATATTCACGTAATTGGGGCTAAAAACTGCCAAATAGTTCATAAAATCTACGATATGCTTCCATCAAATATTGAATGGGAAGATGAAGGAGATATTTCAAATTATTTAAAAAATATGTGTGAAAGAATCGGTAGACCGGTTTCAGATGCTACGCCAATTGTAGATGGTTCTATGCCTGACGGATCAAGGATAAACATTCTTTATTCGGGAGACGTTTCATTGAAAGGTCCATCATTTACAATTCGTAAATTTACGGATGTTCCAATAAGTATTACCCAAATTATCAGTTGGGGTACAATGTCTGCACAGACTGCCGCATACCTTTGGCTTTGCCTCGAATACGGGATGAGTATATTTATCTGTGGAGAAACTGCGTCAGGAAAAACTACATCACTAAACGCAATTTTGCCATTCGTTAAACCTAAATCAAAGATATTCTCCTGTGAAGATACTTCTGAAGTAAAACCTCCAAACCCGGTTTGGCAGCAGTTATTAACTAGGGAAAGAGGTCCTGAAGAGAGTAGGGTTACGCTATTCGATCTTTTGAGAGCTGCTTTGAGATCAAGACCAAATTATATCATTGTAGGGGAAATCAGGTCTGCAGAAGGGGCTGTTGCATTCCAAGCCATGCAAACAGGTCACCCAGTAATTTCAACGTTCCACGCTGCAGACGTTAGAAAAATGATTCAGAGGCTTACCGGGGAACCGATAAACATTCCTCAAACATTTATGGATAACTTAAACGTCTGTTTGTTCCAGCTTGCAGTTTATGCAAGAGGAAAATTCTTAAGAAGGGTTGTTTCTGTCGAAGAAATTGAAGGATACTACAAAGAAGTTGATGGCGTTATTACAAGAGGCGTATTTGAATGGGACCCTCAAAAAGACATTCATAATTTTACCGGATTAAATAACAGCTACATTCTTGAAGATAAAATTGCAACGGTTGCAGGATATGAAGATCCGAGAGAAATTTACGATGAACTTGATTTAAGAGTCAGGATTCTCGAAGAAATGATTGCAAGAGGAATCTTTGGTTATTATGAAGTTTTAGACGTCATTTGGAATTTCTATGAAAAAGGATTGGAAGGATTGCCATTCCAGGTTTAAGGTGTTTTCATGTTTTTTGATATACTTCCAAGAGTCGGATTAAAACCAAAAGATTACATTCTTAAATTTATACTTCCTGCAACCGCATTGTCAATTTTGTTATTAATTCTAGGGATAACTTATTTTTCAGGATACACGAGATTGGTTGTATTATTCCTTCCACTACTGCTAATGGGTAGTGCAATAGGTTACCCATATATTGAACTCGATTCGCAGCGTCAAAAAATAAACGAACGACTCCATATATTCATTACTAAATTTGGAGTTCTTTCAATCACTGATTTGGATAGAAAAGAATTAATGAACCTTTTGGCAACCGAAAAAGAAGAATTGGGGCAACTAGCAAATGAATCACATAAAATCTTTGTATTGATTAAAAGATGGAATCAGTCACTTGCAGAATCTTGTCGATTTTTAGCAAATCGATCCCCGAGTAGCCAGTTCGGCGATTTTTTAGATCGTATGGCATACTCTATCGACAGTGGTCAGGACTTAAAAGAGTTTTTAAGTGGGGAACAGGATGTAGTTATGGAAGACTACGGTGAATTTTATAAGCGGGCAATTTACAGCTTGGATACCTTTAAAGAAATGTACGTAAGCGCTGTGACATCCGTATCATTTTTCGTAACTTTTGCGATAATTGCACCATTTTTACTTCCTTATGACTTCGTAACAATGGTTACAGTTGCCCTTTTGGGTTTTATATTGATCGAAGTCATCCTAGTTTATGCAATAAAAAGTAAACTTCCTTATGATCGTTTATGGCATACGGGGGAAAAACCAACCAAAATAGACCTGAAATTAAAAAAGTGGTTAATAATATCCATTATTGGAACTGCAATACTTACTTTGTTTTTGTTAGGAGGTAAATTTATCGGGGAAATACCCCAAATAATGAAAATACCTTACCAAATACTTTTTGCACTAGGGATGACGCCACTTGCTGTCGGAGGATACTTTGCACAACGTGAAGAAAATATTGTAATTAGGAAGGAATTCAACTTTCCTGATTTTTTAAGATCACTAGGGGATTCTGTTAGCGCAAAAGGTGGAGGTATGACTGATTCATTGGAATACTTATCATCAAACGACTTTGGACCCTTAACGAAAGATTTGGAGGGGCTTTACAAAAGAGTATCAATTAGGGTAAACAGTCAAAAAGCATGGCGATACTTCGGATACGATACATGTAGCTACATGATACAGCTGTTTTCCGAAATGTTTGAGCGATGTACCTTTTTAGGGGGAAATGCAGGTCTTGCTGCCCATATGATTGGAAAAAACTTTCGTAAAATAATTAACTTGAGGAGATCGAAATATCAAAGTGTTAGCCAATTCTCCGGAATCATGTATGGTTTATCGGGAGGTATGGCACTTACACTCTATGCCTCAGCAGGGGTTGCAAACATGGTTAATGGCCTTTATACAACCCTTGATATACCAGATACAATGATTTCACTGGTAAATATGATAACTCCTGACGATTTCGCACTTATAACATATCTAATATACGGCGTACTCGTAATTTATTCAGTTGTTTCAGGATACTTGATAAAATTAATGGATGGTGGGCATTATCAGGTTTCACTTATGCATTTTGTGATAATGCTCTGGATTGCATCGATTGTAGGATATGTTACTGAAGTTACAACCGGAAGCCTTCTTGGAACGAGTCTTCCAATTTAACTAGTTATTTAAAGAATGATCCAATTACGAAAGCTACTAAAACCAAATTTGTTACTATTTTTATATTTCTTGAAGCATTTTTTGCCCCCCTTCTTGAGGGATTTATTAAGAGAGGGAATATTCCGATTAAGAATAATAGATCACAAAATACTACTGAAATTAGGTAATATATTCCGAAAAATCCAAACAAATAAGGTAAAGAACTTAATAATACTGCAAAAACGAGTAAAAGTGCAGCAATGTATATCGAATTTTCACCGCATTTTATCGGAATTGAAATTACTTTTTCCTGAATATCCCCTTCGATATCCTCGTAGTCCTTAATTATTTCTCGAGACCACATTGCAAATAATGCGCATAAAAAGAGCATTATTGTAACATCGATATTTCCAACAGCAATTCCTCCAAAAATAAATACTGAACCCGTTAAATAGGCCACAATTAAATTTCCAATTATCTTATTTTTTTTGTACGTACTCGCATACTGTTGGAGTACTATCGAATTTAAAACTGCCATTAAAAAGCAGGTTATGTTAAACAATGATATACATAAACCTGTAAATACTAACAGGTACGAAAATATTCTTGCATTAGTTAGTGAAATTCTTTTTGAAGGAATTGGCCGTTCGGGTTTGTTTATTCTATCAATTTTTAAATCATAAATGTCATTTAATGCATTTCCAAACCCGCAAACTAAAAAAACGACTATCGATGCGAAGATTAAATTATTAACCATTTCTAGATTGAAATAAGATGCAATCAAACCTCCGATAAATGCTCCAAAAGATGCCATCAAACAATTATTTAACCTGATTAATTCAAAATATGCTTTTATGCCCATGTCTTCACCTACATTATAAAGTATATAGCTATAAACTTAGATAAATAGGTTAATACTTCTAAATGTGATAAAATGTTAAAATTTGGAACCGCAGGAATCCCGATAAATGCGAAAAGTACCGAAAATGCACTTGAATATCTAAAAAAAATTAACCTTGATGCAATGGAACTCGAATTTGTTCGAGGGGTTAACTTAAAAAGTGAAAAAGCGGAAACTTTGGCAAAAAATCTTGAAATTACGCTCAGTGCACATGCCCCATATTACATTAATTTAAATGCAAAAGAACTTGAAAAAATCGAATCCAGTATTAAAAGAATCGTTGATTCTGCAAAAATCATTCACATATTCAACAAAAAAAATTCTGAAAATAAAAATGTTGTTTTTCATTCTGGTTTTTACTTAAAACAGGATCAGAAATTAGTTTATGAAAAAATAAAAACAAATATTCAAAAAATACTTGAAATAATGGATAAAAATAAAATAAATGCCGTATTAAGACCCGAAACTACCGGAAAAATCTCGCAGTTTGGAAGCGTTGACGAATTAATCCATTTATCGAGTGAAATTGATATAATGCTCTGCATTGACTTTTCGCATGTTTATGCACGAAGTCTTGGAAAAATAAATGATTATAATTCATTTTGTAATATTCTAACAAAACTTGAAAATAATCTTGGAAAAAAAGGAATTAAAGATATGCACATTCACATTTCGGGAATTGATTTTGGAAAAGGGGGCGAAAAAAAGCATTTTCCGATTTTAAATTCTGAATTTAATTATATGGATGTATTAAAAGCCCTAAAAGATTTTGAATGTTCTGGAACAGTTATTTGTGAAAGTCCGAGATTAGAATATGATGCAGTTATTTTAAAAAAGAATTATGAAGAATTGTAGAAAATTACTGCTGAACCGGAACTATTGAAATTTTTTTAAGAGAATTTCCTTTTTTACATTCTACTTTTTCAGGAAGTATTGAAGAAACCCGGTATTTTCCAGATATTCCTTCTGGATGGCATGCAAGATAATTTTCACAGCATACCCTGTCACAATGAATATCCGAATGCGTTAAAGTTACCCCTTCGAGAGCTTTTTTAGACTCGATTATTATTGTAAATTCTGCCGGCATTACTTCTACCACTTTAACTCCGTTTTCATGGACTGTACAGGGGTGATTTGCAGATCGAACGCTTACTATTTTGTATCTCGTCCCGACTTCCAAGTTATTATGACATATTCTTTTAAATCTACAAGGTTCACATTCTTCGAGTGGCCCAAGATAAATAAACTCATTTCCGGTTTTTGCAAGCTCGCTACCAATTAATGTTATTTTTTTCATGAAAAAATCACCAATAATAAGATTGAATAAATAGTACTAACTATAATAATCGAAATTATATTATATAAACAATGTCAAATAGATTTCAGTCGAAAATTACGGGTGTTTATATGTGTGGAATTATCGGATATATCGGAAATGAAAGGGCTTCGAAGATACTATTGAATGGTTTAAAAAGGCTAGAATATAGGGGATATGATAGCTGCGGAATTGCGACTATTGATGATACGATTAAACTTAAAAAAAATACAGGAAAAGTTCTAGAAGTTTCCAAAAAAGAAAATTTTAATGAAATGACTGGATTTATTGGTATAGGACATAGCAGGTGGGCGACACATGGTGGAATCACAAAAAATAATGCACATCCCCACCATGATTGTAGCGAAAAAATCTGCGTTGCGCACAATGGAATCATTTCAAATTATCGCGAATTAAAAGAATTTTTAATTTCAAAAGGCCACTTTTTCAGATCTGAAACAGATACTGAGGTTATCCCGCACTTAATTGAAGAAGAACTGAAAAATTTTGAAGAATTAACTGAAAATAACTACATTGATGCAATTAAAAATGCAATTGGAAAACTTAAAGGAACTTATGCACTTTTAATTTTAAATCAGACTTTTCCGAAAACATTGATTGGAGTTAGGAACGAAAGTCCGCTAATTTTAGGGATAAAAAATGATGAATGCTTTATTGGAAGCGATATTTCGGCATTTTTAGAATATACTAAACTTGCAATGCCACTAAATGATCGCGATATTGTAATTTTAAGAAAAGAAGACGAAAAAATAGATATTGAAGTCTTAAATGATGGAAAAAAGGTTGAAAGAGATACCATTGAACTTCAGTGGGACATGGAAAGTGCTGAAAAGGAAGGTTACGACCACTTCATGTTAAAAGAAATTATGGAAGAACCCGTAATTTTAAAAAATTCGATGAAAATTTCAAAACCTGAAATTGAAAAACTTGCAAGTGAAATTGAAAAATGTGATAAAATATACATCACCGCAATGGGCACTTCACTTCATGCTGCAATGGTTGCGGAATACTGGTTCTCAGGATTAAATAAATTAGTTATTCCACTCGATTCGTCTGAATTTTTAATAAAGGGAATTGTTGATGAGAAAACTTTGGTTATTGGGATAACCCAAAGCGGTGAAACATACGACACCATGAAAGCAATCAAATACGCTAAAGAAAAGGGTGCAAAAACTGCAACCATAGTAAACGTACTTGGAAGTACTGCAACAAGAGAAGCAGACATCACAATAATGATGGGTTCGGGCCTAGAAATTGCAGTTTGCGCAACAAAAACATTCATGTCACAGCTTGTTATTTTATACCGGTTATTCATTGAATATGGTAAAATTATCGGAAAAAATATGGATATTTTTGAAAAAGAATTACTAAATATTCCGAATTATATTTCAAAAGTTTTGGATGAAAAAGAAAATATCTCAAAAATTGCAAAAGAATTAACCGCTAAAAACTATCTTTTTATTTCAAAAGGGATTAATCTTGCAAATGCCCTTGAAGGGGCTTTGAAATTCAAAGAAATAACCTATTTACATGCTGAAGGAATGAGCAGCGGATTTTTAAAACACGGAACTATTTCTTTGATTGATGAAAATATGGATACTGTTGCACTAATCCCACCTTCAAAATCTGAACTTTTAAGTTCCGTTCTTTCAAATGTGGAAGAAATAAAAGCAAGGAATGGCAAAATCATCGGAATTTCACCGGTTGAAGACAATTTAAAATATTCAATAAAAGTTCCAGATGTAATTGAAGAGGTAAGTCCTTTTGTTTACGCACCAGCTTGCCAACTTTTAGCATACTACAAAGCCGTTGAATTAAAAAGAGATGTGGATAAGCCACGAGGGCTTGCAAAAAGTGTTACAGTTGAGTAATTCTTTTTAATCGTTTCTTTTTTTCGATATCTACGCCCATATCTTCCTCGAGCTCGATCATTTTTGGCGGAAGTTCATCCCATCTCCAGAATCCCCTTAATACTTCGCTTTCCGGGAAGTACTTTTTAAGATATTTGACCCATCTTTCAAAGTAGTCGGGATGAAGTTCTTTTACCCTTAAAAATTCACTGTTTAATGCTGAAGGGCATAAATAACAGCCGATTCTTTCAAAGCCTTTGTCATACATCGGATTGTATAAGATATCATTTGAAAATATGTAACTCCAGATATCAAGAGAATTCCAGTCGAGAATTGGAAATAAATTTGTCTGGAAGTCGATAAATCCACTTTTTCTTTTATAGTCTAAATTTGCACGGGTAAAACTTTCGTATTTTCTTGTACCGTCGATTGTAAGAACTTTCTTGTTTCCATATTTCTTTTTTAAGTATCTTTTCAAAGGCATGAGTTTACATGCACTGTTACACCATCGATTATCTTTCGTAGGAATACCTTCTTTTTCAAGATTGTCCCAGAAATTATTCCCATCTACAGTATCTAAGTTTATATCATATTTTTTTGCAAAATCTTTTACATAATTTAGGGTTTCAGGATATTCTAAACCGGTATCAATAAATACAACATCTAGATCAGGAATAACTTCTTTAGAAAGTAATGTAGATACTGCACTGTCCTTTCCACCGCTAAAAGATGCGTTTATTGCATATCCCTTTCTTTTATATTTTTCGACAGTATCTTGAAGGATTTCTATTGAATATTCAACCATTTCGTCAAGATTTCCTTTATTATATTCTAAATAATCAGAAATCTTTTGAAAATCGAGTTCTTTTTTCCTTGAAAGATCTTTTACTTTTACCCGATCCTCTTTTCTAACGCCAACTCCCAAAAAATCTCCAATTTTTACCCCAATATATTCAAAATCATCTTTTAAGACTTCATTTAATTCTTCGGGGTTTTCCAGAAGTTCTTCTTTAATATATTTTCCTTTAAGCCGTTTTTTAGTATATTTTAAGGAGATTTTTGGATCTTCGATCATATAATAAAGGGGAGAAGGGATAAACTTCCACGTTAAATCCAGTAAATCAAACTCGAGTGTTCCGATTTGATCTTCTGAAACGTAAACCCTTTTTCTATAATCTACTCCAGAAAGCTTTTCTAAAAGGATTAAATCATCTTCTTGGAAGTTTTTTCCAGTTAATTCATTTAAAACCTTTATTTCATATAGTGATGCAAATTTTGTGTCTTCTTTGAACATATTTTTACCTACAAATCTTCACTTTAATCTAAATTATAATTTTTCTTCGAGATATTTAACAAAATCTCCAATTTCTGGGATATAAGCCCCACAGGCGAATTTGTGTCCGCCGCCACTTCCACCAACCTTTTTAGAAGCGTAGTTTATCGCAGTTGCAAGATTAATATCTTGTGCAAAGGATAAAAGCTTTGGACATCTTGCTGAAACCTTGTATCCCCCATCTACCTCGGAAACTGCAAAAATTGGCTTTTTCCAGTCAACCTTTTCAAGAGAATAACTCATTCCTGCAACAATTCCAACGATGTTTCCTTTTATTGCATTTTTATCAACTTTAAAGTACTGGAAATTTTCCTTCTGAACTATTTCAACTTCATTCCTTAAAAAATCCATCGAACCTGCAAGATTTCTTTTGTGTTTTTTAAGCATTCTAAGCATTTTACTGTAGTTTTTATCCCGATCCCCTTTTAAAACTTCCAGAGGAACTTCATATTCATCGTATCTCGAACATCCATTTATACAGGTTGAAAATTCTTCCAGATTCTTCAGATTCGATTTAAATTCTTCATTTGTTAACTCATAACTTTCCCCAAAAATAACTTTTGGAAGGTGTATTCGCCATGCAGGAGGAATATATCGACTGCATTTGTGTAAAAACTCAGTTCCCATGATCTTTTTTTCTTCAAATGTGAGCTCACACAGGTAATTTTTTGGAATTATATCGGTTCCGTGCTTTCTGTTTACATTGTTTATAAAGTTAATTATTCGAGAGTCGTTATCGGTAAGATCGGTTCTAACGTCGGTGAAATATTTAATCGAAGTAAAAAGCGGCCTCGTATGCTTCCCGTAAAACTGTAAATCAGGACTTACCGAAATATCGCCAGATTTAATTGCATCTTTTAAAATTACATCCCTATTCAATCCAATTAAATTTCCTTCAAGACTTTGAACATCCCCAACAGCCCCTAAAACTGCATATTTTGCAAGATCAGTAAATCGGGGATCACATATCTTTGCAAAAAGGTAGCAAACTCCAGCACCGCAAATTTCTTTCCCGCCGTCAATTCCGTTGTTGTGGGGGTTTACATTTACAATATTTTCAGGGATTTTTTCATTTGAAATCAGGTGGTGGTCTAAAATAATTATTTTTGGTTTTTTGGAGATTTCTTTTAACTTTTCATTTATTAAATCGATTTGACCGCTTCCAAGGTCTGCAAATATTATTAAATCATTATCAAATGGAATTGTATCAACTGTTCCATAATCAATCTGCCTTAAAAATAGAAATTCCGCCCCAATATTCAATCTTTCAAGCACTTTTTCTAAAATAATTCTGGAATTTATACCGTCTGTATCGATGTGAGTACAGACTAGTATTTTTTTATCCCGATTTTTTCTAAGTAATTTAACTGCTTTTTTTAAATTAATTAAATATTCCATTACAGCACCGTTATTCCAAAATAAAACATAATTTAAACGTTTAAAACTCAAAACTCGTGAGAGTACCATTTATATAATATAAAATTAATATATATCTATCATTGACCCTTAAAAAACCATTGCAGGAATATTTATGGATTATCAAACATTACTCCTTGTGTTAATTTCCGGTATAATAGGTTATGTGTTTACCAAAATATCAAAATCCATGACAGGATACTACATGATTATTGTATTGATGTGTACCCTTAATACATACGTACTTTTGGAAATTGCATTGAAAACATTGAATACAGATAGTATTGTTCCAGTTATTGGATTTTCGATAGCTACAATGGCAGTATTTGAAATTTCGAGAGCATATTTTGATAACTCATTGAGCATTGATGCTTCAAGTTTTCGCGGTCTTGAAGAATTTGGAATTGAGTATTATATAGCAATTATTTTATTCTATTCAGCACTTTTATTCGTATTTTTGTTATACATTATACCACTGGGATACATGAGCATGATTTACTTGGTATTCATCATGCTAATCACATCATTTGCACTAATCGGGAACAGTATAGTTCGATACTGGGCATTTGAACTATATATAGTTTCATACCTAATATTAACGGTTGGTTTGATACTATTAAATCTAATTGAAATTGAATATTATCCAGCAATACTTGTTCCATATCTGTTTATTTTAATATACTATTTAGATATGAGAGCATTTATAAAGAAAAAAGCTTCAGGACGAGTTTCTTTGAAGAAAACCCTTTTAAGATAGATTATAAATCATGTATTTCTAAATTTTTAGTTTTTGTATCATATATAAAAAATCCCGTCGATGAAGGATTTACAATTAATGTATTCCCTATTTTATCAATACACCTACTTTCGTGAACATGGCCGCATGCGCATAAAACGGGTTTAAATTCTTCAATAATTTTTCTAACTGCGCTACTTCCAACATTTCCCGCATCACACCTATCCGCCATCGTATCTTTTGGGGGAACGTGGGAAACCATAATAAAATTATTTTTAATGTCTATTTTTTCATTTTTTAAAACTTTTATAAATCTATCGTAAATTTCATCTTCAGAATATTCGTTTGGACTGCATATCGGAGTTATATTTGAGCCACCAAGCCCCATAAAAATAGTATCCTCGAATTTAACAGTTTTTTCATCGATATTTAAACCGGAATCATTCATAATCTGTTTTATTTCTTCAGTTTCCCAGTTTCCAGGAATTAAAAAAATTTTTACCCTGTTATTTAGATTCATTAAATAATCAATGATTCTAAAATCTCCTTTGTGAATTATATCTCCCGAAAGTAAGATAACGTCTGGTTTGTATCTTAAAAGTTTATCAAAATTAATTATACGGTCATGTAAATCCGTTAATCCAATAATTCTCATAAAATCACTAGAAATCTGTTAATCTGTGATATTAGATAATTCTGCAGTAGCACTACTTATTGCATTAGCCAAAACCTGAGTAGTCTGATTTGTTGAATTCGTAATCTGTTTTCCACTATTTGATACATTGCTTGCATAATAATACGCAGCAATTGCTGCAACTGCAACTGCGGCCATTACCAAAATGCCGATTTCCATGGATAATTGACCTTTTTTGGAGGTTAGTTTTTCTAAAATTTTCATTTTCCCACATTTAAAATTTTTTTAAAGGATATAATACATTCAACAATGTATGCATATTCAGTTTTAAAACCGCTACTTAAAAATTAACCATAATAATGTTAGATCAATATCTTAAAAGAATAATTTATTTTTTTGATAAAGCCCGTGAAAACTTCGCCATATGGTTCAAAATAAAAAAATAAAAAAAAATTACAAATTCTCAATATCGGTAATCGTGGAATTTGTAACGTTTCCAAGAGAGTTTGTAGCATCTAATGCTGCTTGTCCAGTATTTGTTTGTGAATTTTTAACATTGCTTGCGTAGAAGTATGCTGCAATTGCTGCAACTGCAACTGCTGCTGCAACGAGGATACCAATTTCCATTGATACCTGACCTTTTTTGGATGTTAGTTTTTCTAAAAATTTCATTAATACCACCTGAACAGTGTTATAGGTTCATTTATCCATATATGTTACAGAATATATATATTTATTTATTTAACTTTGAACATAAAATCGAATATGATCCTTAATGGGGCGAAATAATATATTTTAAAAGAAAAAAAGTGGAAGTACTGGGATTTGAACCCAGGTCCAGGGATTTCTCCTGCATCGGGCTTTAGTCCGCGCAACAAACTTGTGTTTGTGCGCCTTAAAAATCCTTAGATTCTTAAGAAGGCCATATAGGCACTTGGAGTCCCCGATGATAGACCAGACTACACCATACTCCCAATGCACATTATAAGAATAAAAAAAGACATATATATAATTTACTATTAAATTTATTTTTAAATAAGTTTTCTTCGATTATGATTTATATTATTAAAAAATAAATTTTGAAAAGATGATCGATCTCGCTTTTGAAATAGTTCTCCCAATAGCATTTGGAATTATAATAGGTTATATACTTAAGAATGCATATAGTAACAACTGCTTTGTATTAATTGGATTTTTTACAGGAATTATTGTAACTGCATTTAGGATCTACAAATTTATGAAAAAACATCAAAAACAATTGAATGGAAATAAAAAACGAACATGACAGGTTGATTAGGTGAGATTTTGGAATTAATTGTAAAAGAAGAATCAAAAACGGATTATAATTACGGATCTGATCCATACAATAGAGATATAAAAACACTCCTAAATACGGGGCTCGTTGTAATTGATAAGCCATCAGGCCCAACATCCCATGAAGTTGCCGCATGGGTTAGAAACATGCTAAATTTAGTTAAAGCAGGACATGGTGGAACGCTTGACCCAAAAGTTACAGGGGCACTTCCAGTAGCATTAGGAAACACTACAAAATGCGTTCCTATCTGGCATATCCCCCCAAAAGAATACGTGTGTTTGATGCATCTGCATGATGATGCTAAAGTTGAGGACATTGAGAATATTTTTAAAGAATTTACAGGAAGAATTCACCAAAGACCCCCTTTAAAAGCTGCTGTCAAAAGAAGCCTTAGAATTAGAAAAATCTACGAAATTGAGATTTTAGAAATTGATGGGCGAGATATATTATTTAGAACAAAATGCCAGTCTGGAACGTATCTCAGAAAACTCGTAGATGATATGGGAGAAGCTCTTGGAACATCTGCACACATGCAGGAACTTAGAAGAACTATTAGTGGGCCATTTTATGAAAATGAAGCCGTTTATTTGCAGGATTTACTCGATGCATACATATTCTGGAAGGAAGACGGAAACGAAGAAGAATTAAGAAAATTGGTAAAACCTCTTGAATACGGGCTACAGCACCTTAAAAAAATAATTGTAAAGGATAGCGCGGTTGATGCAGTATGCCATGGAGCTACACTTTATTCCTCGGGCGTTTCAAAAATTGAAAAAGGAATTGGAACTGATGAAGTTGTTTTAATTGAAACACTGAAAGGAGAAGCTGTTGCAGTTGGAAAACCGCTCATGAATACAAAAGATATGTTAAAAACTGAAGAAGGCGAAGTTGTAGAAATAACTCGTGTTATAATGGAGCCAGGAATTTATCCAAGAATCTGGAAAAAAAGAAATAAAAATGATAAAACTAAAGCGGAATCAAAGAAGAAATAAATTAGCGGTGAATATTATGAAGATTATAATTGACGAAAATTATTGTAAAGGCTGCGACATCTGTATTGAAGTGTGCCCAAAAGACGTTTACAAAAAGTCAGAAACACTGAATAAAAAAGGAATTTACCCCCCAAACCCAGTGAATCCAAAAGAATGCACAAACTGCCAGCTCTGTATACTACAGTGCCCTGATCAGGCAATTACTGTTGAAACTGAAGAATAATTGTGAAAAAATGCTTGCGATTGCAACAAAATTGACTAAAATTAATTATGATTATGAAAAATTGCTTGAAATAAACAGAACCGTTTCAAAATCTTTTGATTACCACGTTATAGATGCTGAAACTACGTTGTTAGATGAAAACATTCTTGAAGACTTGAAAAAAGTAGTTTTGACTGTTCAAAGTAAAAGATCCGATTCTTTTGAACTTTTAGAAAAATACTCATCTTATGATTTTGATATCTGCGTTGTTTTAGGTAATCGCACATATCTTTTAGAACAAGAATCTAATTTCAAAAAAACAAGAATTTTAAATGTTTTAGAAAAAGCAGTTTCGTATAAAAATAAAATCTGGGTTGGAACTGAAGGTGTCGAAAAACTTGTAAAAGATTTTGTCGAAAAAAACGATTTGATATCTTATTATGTTTACGGCTGTGAAAATCCAGATATTTCTTCAAAAAAAGCAATTTACATTCCATATTGTGAAAAAATGGATGAAAATATTTTAAATTCCATGAAAAACTATCTTGGAAGGCGTGAAAACTATTACGGAAACTGGCAGGATTTTATAGTTTCACTTGAAGACTTGAAAAAAGAAGATTTAGATAGATTTAAAGACCATATTATTGTTGGATATCCAATAAATCAGGATTATGAAAATATATTAAACTTTAAAAATAAATTTTTGGGAAAATAACTTTTTTATATTTATTTTTTTATCGACTTCATAAACCTGTGTTTTATTTCCGTTGGAACGAGATTTATGTTTGGAACGTTCTCATTATGGGGTTTTGCTTTTGCCACAATTACTTTTGTACCGGATTCATTTAATGCGAGTTTAACTGCGTCTCTTAATTGATCTTCATTAATTACTCCGATTGAATCTATTCCGCATGCTTTTGAGACTTGGTATAAATCAGTACAAGTTGAGTGAGTTTCCTGATTTCCAGTTGATCCATAAGCACAGTTATCAACAATTAAAAGTAAAAAATCTTTTGGAGCTGTTTTTCCAATTGTTGCAAGAGAACCCAGATTCATCAACACAGAACCATCCCCATCAATTGCAATTACCTTTTCATCTACAGAAAGTGCTAAACCATGTCCGATGGATGATGATAAACCCATCGATCCTAACATGTAGAAGTTTTTTTCCCTGTCGTTTATTTTAAAGAGTTCTTTACTTGGAATTCCAATGTTACAAACAACCATTTCATCGGTCACGTATTCCATTAAAATTTTAATAATTTCGTATCTTGTAAGTTCCATACTATTCCCCATACTTTTGAATTATTTTTTTTAAATCGAGTTTTCCGTTATGTATTGTAGTTCCAATCAATACTCCACAAATTCCAAGTTCCTTTGAAATTTTTAAGTCCTCCTCAGATTTAATTCCGCCGCCAATGTATATGGGATTATCTGTTTTTTTCAATATATCTTTTATTAATTCCACATTAATTCCTTTTTGAGTTCCAACTGACGAGATATCTAAGATTATTAAAGGCGTTTTTTTATCGATTTCACTTAAAATTTCATCTAAATCATAATTTAAAAGTTTTTCATCCTTAAAATCAAGACTTAAAATAATATTTTCTTCTTTTAAAATCAAAATGTCATTTATTGTCTCAGTTCCCAATATGGTCATTTCAGAATATTCTTTGACGTTTTCTAAATCTTTTTTATCTTTAACTCCAAAATCAACAATTTTAAAAATATCCAAATTTTTTACAATTTCAAAATTGTTTCCGGTACCCATTATCGAGTTTAAATCTGCAATATACACTTTTTTTGCGCCATTTTCTTTGTATCTTTTGATTACATCAATAGGGGCTGAAGAATCACCTAAAACAGATTTTATTGGAACATACTCTTTTCTGTTCCCGCTTTTTCCCGAAACTGCCAATCCATCCATTAAATCAATAACTGGTATAATTTCCATAAAAACACCTAATTTTAAAATAACTAAATCTAAAAATGAATTTCAAACTTGTAAATTATATAATTTTTCTATTTATTAATAAATTAAAATAAATTCTTTAAAAACCAGAATAATTTTGAAATAAATAATTTAAAAAGAGATTTTTGTTGAAAGGTCCATAAAGGTTTCCGTTCAACGAGTTATTTTTTCTTCAGTCGTAGGATACCGAAATTTAATTATTTCATTTCTTCGACCTTTTTGATCAACATTTTCATTATTTCTGCATCGGAAAGCATTCCTTCAGGAGCTTTGATGACTTTTCTTAGTTCGATTGGAACACCGTCCATTCTGTAAGCAGTTCCTGAAACTTCGAGTCCAGTTATTGCTGGAGGAAGTACAATATTGGAAATTACAGATGATGGAGTTTCGTGAGGATCGATACATACAAGCGGGATTTTTGCCATGTGCTGTACTGCTTTTTGAGGGAAGTGGGCACCTGCATCTGATGCAACGTTGATCATCATGTCGGTGTCTCCTCTCTGCAATACATCGTTTGAAGCAGTTTCTCCAGGATTGTATCTTGGGTATCCTCTTGAGAAGTCTACACCGTATGGGTATCCAGTAACCCAGGTTGAAACCTGATTGAATCCGTTAACGTTGTAGTGTCCCCTCATTGGAGTCAATACAAACTTAGTATATGCATTCATATCAATTACAAACTGAATAGCATTGTCAATAATTCTGTGTTTTCCCCTACTCATTGTCACACCCATCGCGAAGAAGAGTGAACCGAACTGGGCATTTTTACAGATGTCGACTGCTTCGTAGATGGTTTCCGTTGGAACACCAGCTACCTGTTCAGCTTCAATATTAAATCCTTTTGCTGCAGCTCTAAGAGCACTTACAAGCTCATAATCCTTATGGGGCTCCACTTGGAGGTGAACGTCAGCGAGTTTTGCAGTATCCGTTTTTCTTGGATCTACTACAATCATCTGTCTGTCCTGTTTACCTCTTTGTCTAAAGAATCCTCTTGGGAATACTGAGTACCTGCTCATGTGTCTTGGGTGAGCATGCATTGGGTTTGAACCCCAGAACAAGACAACGTCTGCTCTGTTTTTAGTTTCTCCTAATGTTGAAACAGGGTATCCTACATCCTGTACAGCTAAAAGTGAAGGCCCGTGTCAAACACTCGCGGTGTTATCCACAATAGCTTTCGTTTTTTCAGCCAATAATACACCTAATTGTTGTGCATGGCATTCTGCAGAACTCCACCCGTAAATGAGTGGTAACTTTGCTTCGACGAGTAACCTTGCGGTTTCTTCTGTCGCAGTCTCGTAGTCAACCTTTTTAAAGTCATCTTTCTTATTTTCCCTCATGAGGGGGTCTTCGTATCTTACAGCGCCCTCGAAGTGCATAAATTTTGCATTTCCGATTCTGCATGCATTTCTAGTCCCAACAACATGGTTATTTTCTACAAGAACTTCGATATCATCGCAAAGAGTTCCACAGAATGGGCATACGACATTCTTAAACACTTCCACTTTTATCACCAAAAAAGATGGGAATGGTTATTTCAATGTTAATGCTTCTTTTTTGGTTTTGTTACATGCTTCAATACATTTCAAGCACATTACACAGTAACCTTTGAGAGGCATTTTGTCGTCACCGGTAAGTTCCAGTGTTTTCTGTGGACATACGTCTACACATTCGCCGCATTCATTACATAATGCAGGGCTGAATTCAACTCTTGTGTATTCTTTACCTTCATGAACCACATTACCCATTTTTAAAGCGCCGGTTGGACACTTCATTGCACAGGCACCGCATCGAATACACATTGCGAATTCGTTTGCTTTTTCGGTTTTTTTCTTTGAAGGTAATTCTAATCCTTTCGGATTAACTACTTTTATTGCACCTGTTGGACATTTGATTGCACAAGGTCCGCAGTATGCACATTTTTCTTCTAACCAGACAAGACCTTCGTCAGTAACTGGTTTTGCGCTTGCATATTCAACTTCCAAGCTAATAACTTCAACTGGACAGCTTTCTACACAGAGCCCACATGCAGGGCATGCTAATGGTAAGTTAACACCTAAATCTTTAGCGTTGTATTCAATCATTGAACCAGGACATACTTCAACACACTTCTCACAACCAATACATTCTTCCTCATTAACTGTGAAAGATTTGATTGTTTTCTGTCTTTTTTGAGGCACTTTTCCTGCTACAAAGATTGCGTTCCAAGGACATGTTTGTGAACATACAGTACAGTATATACACTTGTCTGTATCGATTACTGCGATATCTTCAAGGGATATTGCATCAACCGGACACTCTGGAACACATACACCACAAGCAACACATTCTTTTGTAACTGCAATTGGTTCTTGTGGGATAACTACTTCTTTTTTAGGCTTTTCAACTTTTCCAGGAAGTGAAATTATTTCAGCAGGACAAATATCAACACATTTTTCACAAAGAACACAGTGTCCTTTGGAGTATGGGAATCTGTCATCTACTTTTTTGATTCCTTGAGGGCATGCTTTTGCACATGCGCCATCTAAATCACATTTACTTCCATTGAAAACTAATTTTCCATCTTTTACAACCAATGCCCCTGTCGGACATGCATTAGCACAACTAAAGCACTGGATACATGTCTTGAAGGGGGCAATCTCTATTGCCTCTGTAGGGCATGCCTTCGCACAGGCATTACACACAAGGCAAGCATCCTCTTGAATAGATATTCCTGCCAAATGACAACCCCCGAAAAAATTTTTAAAGGTATGGGGCCTTCTATTGAAGGTTTCTCTAGCCTCCCAATTAGGGTTCGGTTAGAGAATATTTATTCTTCTTTTATGACTTCAAGGAGAACTTTTCCTTGTTCGTCTTTTACAATCATGTGCGCTGCACACGAATATCATGGATCGTATGCCCTTAGCACGATCTCGATTAAATTTAATTTTGCCTCATCTACCATCTTTACCACCGTGCTTATTTGAAGATCACTTCAGCAGCTTGTTGGATAGCTTTTTCCATGGTAGGTACATTGTGTGTTGTAGCTACAATCATGTTTGCTTTTACAACAATTCCTTTATCATCTGTTTCATAATTGTGGATTAATGTACCTCTTGGAGCGTAAATCGCACCAACACCATTTCCAGCTTTAGGTTCAACTTCTGCTTTAATATCTGTTGAAGTTATTTCTGGGTCTTCTAAAAGTTCCTTGACTCTTTCGCATGAACCGAGTAACTCGATCAATCTTGCATGGTTGTATGCGAGTGATTGGTTTGCTGGTTTTCCGAAAGTGTCTGCGAAATCTTTTCTAGCTTCTTCGGCAAGAGGTGTAGGCATTGAGTCACATACGTTAATCATTCCTAATGGTCCTACTCTGTAGAGCCCTTCTGGATATCCAACTTTTTTATTGTATGGATATTTAACGTAGTTGTGTTCTACAACATGTTCACCAATGTTATCTAAGTATTCTGAAGGTTTAAAGTCGGTAATTTGTTTTCCGTCAGGGGACATGAATCTTAACGTGTCTCCGTAGAAGTTGTGTTTACCATCTTTTACTAAACCTAAGTACCATGTATCGATTACACCGAGTGTTTTTGCAACGTCCATATATTTTTCATTGAGTGCTTTGATAAGAGCGACACCTTCTTGACCAAATGCGATCATATCGTCAATTTCTTCTAGTAATTCGTCTCTTTTTTCTTCGCTCAATGCTTTGGATACCCCACCAGGAACTCCTGTAACGGGGTGAATTGCTCTACCACCAACTGTTTCCACAATTGCTTGGCCAACTCTTCTCATTGCAATTGCTTTTTTAGCAACCTCAGGAACTGCACCGATAACTCCAATAATGTTTCTAGCTGCAGGATCTGAATCTGGACCGAGTACAAAATCAGGAGCTGCCAAGTAATAGAAGTGTAATGCGTGGGAGTGCATCATGTTTCCAAGGTGCATCAGTTCTCTTAATTTTCCTGCTGCGCTTGGTATTTCTGCGCCCCATGCAGCATCTACTGCTTTAACACTTGCCAAGTGGTGCGGAGTCTGACAGATTCCACAAATTCTTGGTACTATTCTTGGTACTTCCTCTGCAGGCCTACCTATGACAAACTGTTCGAAACCTCTAAGGGCAGTAATATGTAATTTTACATCTGTTGGTTTTCCCGTATCATCTAAGGTTATTGAAACCTTACCGTGCCCTTCTAAACGGGATAGAGGTTCGATAGTAACCTTACCCATAGAGTCACCATCCTTAAATTATGTTTTTTGAAATTATTATTTTATTCTTTTTGGACTTTTTTAGATACTAATGCAACAGGTAACGTGAATCTGTTTAGTGTTGCAACTTTATCAGGGATTTCTAGTGCTGCTTCTCCTGCATTTGCATAAGTGTTTGCAGCCGCTGCCCCTTGATCCAAAGTTTCGTCAGTTTTACCGTAGCATCCTCTACAAGGCATATTTGCTGATGGACACATTGCACCACAGCCTGCTCTTGTAGCCATACCCATGCACGTGTATCCTTGTTCAAAGAGACATTTATCAGGGTCAGGAGTTCCTTGACCAGATCTTTTGAATTCCGTAGGGAATACATTCTCTTTTGTTCTAGGACATTCATCACATACAATTTTTGTAGGTAATACTGGTTCTTTTCCTTCTAATAATGCAACAATTGCTCCTGCGGTCAATGCAGGTTTTGGAGGGCATCCTGGGATTACGTAATCTGCTTTAACTACTTCTGTTATTGGTTTCACAGTAGTAGTTAATTCAGGAACTCCATCAGTTGGAATAACTCCAGGGTTATCGGTTGAAACTGTTGTGTAAACTGTTTCTTTGATTTGTTCTGGAGAGTACAGATTACCAAGTCCCGGAATACCTCCGAAAGCTGCACAGGATCCCCATGCAATCACTACTTTTGATTTTTCCCTGATTTCATGAATCAAGTGTTCATCGTGTTCGCTTCTTACTCCGCCTTCGACTAAGAATACGTCCACATCAGGAATTTCCTTTACGTCAGCAATGATTGGAGCGTAAACAATTTCCAAAGCTGGAAGAACGTCCAAAAGGCCTTCGTGTAAGTCAAGTAGTGATATATGGCATCCAGAGCATCCGCAGAGTTGTATAATGCCTACCTTAACTTTATCTGCCATTTAATCACCTTGTGATTGGTAAAAAATTCCCTAACAGAGGGCAGTCCTTTTACGAGTCCAGTTGGTTCCCCGCAAAATTCATTCTCTTTTTAAACCGTTTTACGCTTTGAATGGGTTAGGTCCTAATTTTTTAACTCTTTCAGTCATTTCGTTAACTGATTCGGTGAATTTACCTGCGTCAGCACCTGACATGAAGAACATCTCAAGTCTTTCGCCACCGATTCCAAGTTCATCTAGGATCTGTTTTCCAAATTTAACCCTTTCTTCAGCTTTGAAGTTTCCAGTTTCGAATGCACATTCGTTTGGTTTTCAACCTGCAACGAATACTGCGTCAGCACCTTTTTCGAATGCTCTTAATGCATAGGTAATATCGAATTTACCAGTACATGGCACTCTAATAGCTCTAACTGATGCAGGGTATTGCATTCTGCTTGTACCAGCCAAATCGGCTGCACCGTATCCTCACTGGTAACATACAAAGGCCATAATTACGGGTTCTGCCATAATATATCCCTTTTTTAATTTTTTAATTAAATTAATTCGTAACTCATCAGAACTTCCCTGGTCTAAACCTTCGGGTTGCTCGTCATATGATATGAATTAACACCATTCCTAACTTAATTTTGCTGAGAATTTATATTTGAATTGATAATTAGTTATTTAATAGTTCATTCCCTGTTCCTTGTGCTTAAATTATTCTTCCAACATTTTTGCGGCATTTAAAATACCGTCAATCATTCCGATGACCTGTTCATCTCGGTAGTATCTTAACTGCATTGCACCACTTGGACATGCTGCTGCACATGAACCACATCCTTTACATGCAACGTCATCAGTTACTGCCACCAAGTGACCGTCTTTTTCTTCGTAGGTAATAGCATTGTATGGGCACATTAAAGCACATACTTTACAGCCACCACATACTTCCTCGTTAACTGTTGCCCTAATCATTTCGATCTTGAACTGACCTTGTGACATTGGAATTGCAACAGCACTTGCAGCACCTTTTGCTTGTGCTACAGTATCTGGAATATCTTTTGGTCCTTGAGCGACCCCTGCAATTGCAACACCGTCAACTTTTGTGTTAACTGGTGCTAATTTAGGGTGTAATTCTTTAAAGAATCCTTCTGGACCTCTATCGATACCGAGCATCTTAGCGAGTTCTCCGGCATCTTTTTTAGCTTCCAAACCTGCTGAAAGAACTACTAAATCAGCGTCGATCTCTAAAATTTCTCCCATGAGGGTGTCTTCAACTCTCACGGTCAAGTTTTTAGTTTCTGGATCTTCGATAATGTTAGCAGGTCTTCCCCTAATGAATTTAACTCCGAACTGGTCCTGAGCTCTCTTGTAGTACTCTTCGTACCCTTTACCAAAAGCCCTGATATCCATGTAGCAGATGTAAACTTCTGCATTAGGGTCGTGCATTTTCATTAACTGCGCATTTTTCAATGCGAACATACAGCATACTCTTGAACAGTATGGGTTTCCAACTTTCTCGTCTCTTGAACCAACGCACTGTATATATACAGTTCTTTTTGGTGCTTTTCCGTCGCTAGGCCTAATTTCGTGCCCGTGGGTTGGACCAGCAGGGTTAATCATCCTTTCAACTTCGAGAGTTGTAATTACGTTGTCGTAAACTCCGTATCCATACTCTTCTTTTCTGCTTGCATCGAACTCATCATATCCTGTTGCGGTAATAATTGTACCAACATTGATTTTGAGTTCTTGAGGTTTCTGATCGTATCTTACTGCCTCTGCACAGCAAACTTTTGCACAAAGTCCACAATCAATACAGTGTTCTTTATCGATTGTGTAAAGTAATGGAACTGCTTGTGGGAATGGAACATAAATTGCTTTCCTAGTACCTAATCCTAAATCAAACTCATTAGGCACCTCAATTGGACATGCTGCTGCACATGCACCACATCCGGTACATATGTCTTCGTCAACATATCTTGGTTTTTTCTCGAGTGTAACATCGAAGTTTCCGATGTAACCGTCGATATTTTTAATCTCAGCAAATGTAATTAATTCAATGTTAGGGTGGTTAGCTGCTGACACCATTTTTGGTGCGAGAATTCACATTGCACAGTCGTCTGTCGGGAAAGTCTTTGCAAGTTGCGCCATCCTTCCTCCGATTGACTCGTCTCGGTCTACAAGGTAGACTTTGAATCCTTGGTCACCGAGGTCAAGAGCAGATTGAATACCTGCAATACCTGCACCGATAACCATACAGCTTTTATCTACATCTACGACTTTTTGAGGAACGTCTTCTAATTTCTTAGCTCGTTCGACTCCACCAGCAATCATTTCACATGCTTTTTTGGTTGCTGCTTCTACATCGCCCATGTGGACAAATGCGTCGTGTTCTCTAATATTTACAAACTCTAGGTAGTACGGGGATATTCCCGCATCCTGTAGGCAACCTCTAAAGGTTGGCTCGTGGATCTTAGGAGTGCATGCTCCAACAACTATCCTGTCCAATCCGTGCTCTTTGATCGCGTCTTTGATAAGACCTTGACCTGGGTCAGCACACATGAACGGGTAGGTTGCTGCAACTTCTACACCATCTAATTTAGAAGCGAAATCCTTTACGGCTTCACAATCCACTGCACCATTGATGTTTGCACCACAGTAGCAGACGAATACACCCACTTTGGGGTCACTCATGGATTCACCTCCACATATAACAAGTAAGGTAATTGGTATACATTTATACTACACTCACCTGCTTATAAAAAGATACATTCTTGAAATTGCTAATATCATCTATTAATATTAGAAAAAATAATAACATTCTTTAAAAAAAGTTCAATAGTGTGTTTACCATCACTGAAATGACAATTAGATTGCCTAATACATGACATAATATTTTTAATTGACCTAAAAAACGGTAGATTATTAAAAAATAATATTTGAATACATTATTTGATCAAAAAAGTACTACCTTACGTTCAAAAGTACTAACTAAACAGTTAGGTTTATATATGAAAAGTTGAAATGTATAGATTGCACGGTGTGGGACAGTAGTGAGATTGTTATTTTAAACCCCCCTCATACCCCCACTTCACTACTGAGG
Organism: Methanococcus maripaludis C5; assembly: GCF_000016125.1. GTDB lineage: Archaea > AGJL01 > Methanococci > Methanococcales > Methanococcaceae > Methanococcus > Methanococcus maripaludis_D. The sequence continues at coordinate 1,660,307 of NC_009135.1, read as the reverse complement.
ACACCGTGTGGGAGAGTTTTCTCTCCCAATCCCATTCCCACCCCTCATAGTAATATAATACTAAAACTCTTTTAATTACTTGTAATATACCACTAACAATTTACAAGAAATTTAAAAACCCCTCCCCGTTCTATTTTAATAACTATCAATACTTTACATAAACCACCCCCCTATTTCTTACCCCTCCAATTTTTTTATATTTTTAAAATCAACTTGGCGACTTTTTTATAGAAGTAATCTTTAAATAGTGTACAAAAATAGTATGCTAGATGTCAATTTCATATATGCGAGGGATTCCATGGATTTACTTTTATTGTTATTTAGCGCCATATGGTATATTTTGCCGGCATATATAGCTAATGCGGTTCCTTGTATTTTAGGCGGTGGAAGACCTGTTGATTTTGGAAAAAATTTTTTCGATGGGTATAGACTTATTGGAAATGGTGTAACTTACAGAGGTACTTTTTTTGGAATACTTTTTGGAATAATTACTGGAATTTTACAACATTTTATTGTTATATTATATATGGACCCAGAGTCAGCGTTTAACTATGGATTATCAGGATATATTATTTTGAGTTTTTTACTTGCAACTGGCGCTCTTTTTGGAGATATGCTTGGAAGCTTTATTAAAAGAAGATTTAAATTAAATCAAGGGCAATCAGCTCCTTTGTTAGACCAAATAACATTTATTGTATTCGCATTATTATTTGCATATCCATTCTACCCATTACCTATAAACACAATTATACTTTTACTCGTAATTTCCCCACTAATCCATCTTTCCTCAAATATTGTCGCATATAAACTTCATTTAAAAAAAGTATGGTGGTAACTCCCATCAATTTCTGTTTTTTAATTAACCGATTCAATAATTTATATATACTACAAACAGGTAAGGGATTTTGTGGCAGAATTAAAGTTTAATAAAGTTCAAAGAGATCCTTATGAATCAGATGTCCGTTTTCAAAATAATCAAGTATGCTTTGTTTAAAAGTACAGAAAAACATTTTAGATTTGGTTATCTCGGTTTTGTTTTATTCCAGTATTGTTAACTCTCGTTAGTCTAAAAATACTGCGTATCTAGTTTATAAAAGCTTTATAATGTGTTATATTAGTCGATTACATCATATTACACGACTATCGATTTTCAAGAGGTGTTTCATGTTAGGCATTTCAGACCCTTATGTATTAAGTGCATACGTGCTCTGCATCCTGAGTACACTATTATGCGTGATATATGGGGCATTAAATTGGAATAAAGGTTCAGAAACCGAAACAGATGAAATTGAAGAAGAATTAGAATGGGAAAAAGAAGAAGAAAAGATGAAAGATGAAATCGGAACGGTGGTCTAAATGGATATCCTTCTTCTAAACGTGATTGTGTTAATCTATTTGTTAGTTATTGGATACCTTGGATACAAAGGTTGGAAAGGAACTTCAAGTGCTGAAGATTACATGGTTGGAGGTAGAAAAATCCATCCATTTGTTATGGCAATGAGTTACGGTGCTACATTTATCAGTACTGCTGCAATTGTTGGTTTTGGTGGATTCTCGGGCCTATTTGGTATGAGTTTGCTCTGGCTGACGTTTCTAAATATCTTTTTAGGTATCTTTATAGCATTTGTATTTTTCGGGAAAAGAACCCGAAAAATGGGCCATAACTTAAATGCGCTTACATTTCCGGAGCTTCTGGCAAAACGATTTGAAAGTAAATTTATACAGTGGTTTTCGGGCCTTTTGATATTCTGTGCAATGCCGATTTATGCGGCAGCAGTTTTGATTGGTGCTGCAAGGTTTATAGAAACCACACTTAGCATCTCATTTGACGTTGCACTGCTTGTATTTTCAGTAATTATTGCAGTATACGTTGTAATGGGCGGTTTAAAAGGTGTGATGTACACAGATGCATTTCAGGGAACAATCATGTTTTTTGGAATGTTATTTTTGCTCTACATGACCTACGATATACTTGGCGGGGTTACTACAGCTCACCAGGCAATTTCAAATATGTCAGGGTTAGTTCCAGCAAACCTTGCTAGTATGGGGCATGCTGGGTGGACTTCGATGCCGACATTTGGTTCTCCAATGTGGTGGACAATCGTTTCGAGCATAATTTTGGGTGTTGGAATCGGAGTTTTAGCACAACCTCAGCTCATTGTTAGATTTATGACTGTAAAAAGTAACAGGGAATTAAATAGGGCTGTTTTAATTGGTGCAGTCTTCATTTTAATTGCTACAGGTACCGCATACGTTGTAGGAACCCTTTCAAACGTGTACTTCATGAATACCGAAGGAATTCTCTCAATTGGTGCAACCGTGTCAGATGCATTCCCAACTGGAAACAGTGACAGTATCATGCCATTATATATCAACAAAGCGATGCCAGAATGGTTTATTTACATATTCTTGGTTTCGTTACTTGCAGCTGCAATGTCGACCATTTCAAGCCAATTCCACGCCCAGGGTACGTCGATTGGAAGGGACGTTTATGAAACATTGTGTGGTAAAAAAGGATTGAATTCGGTAATTATCACAAGATTTGGAATCATTGTAGCAATTGTGATTGCAGTTATCTTAGGATACATACTTCCAGGAGGAATCGTTGCAAGAGGAACTGCATTATTCTTTGGACTGTGCAGTGCTGCGTTTTTACCGGCATATGCGTTAGGATTATTCTGGAAAAGAGCTACAAAAGAAGGTGCGATTTCAGGGCTTTTGACAGGTACTTTTGTAAGCTTGTTTTGCCTGCTATTTGTTCATCAAAAAGAAGCAGCAGCACTTGGAATTTCAAAAATGTTGATTGGTAGAGACGTTTTGATTTCCTCAATGCCTTGGCCATACGTGGATCCAATGGTAATTTCATTACCCCTTGCATTTATTGCAACAGTAGTTGTAAGTCTCTTAACAAAAGCACCTTCAGAAGAACACCTTAAAAAGTGCTTTAAAGGAATCTAATTTCTTTTTTTCTATTTTTATTGACATTTTTTAACATTAAATTTCGGCTTATTTTTAAAATCTAACTTTTTACCGGCGTTGGTGGAATATTTATACTTGGTGTGCATAACATGATTATGAATAGTATATATGTAGCCGAAATGCTGACTGGTGAAAAAATGATATTTCTTGATCTGGAACTCAAGGATTCTCCCGGAGAACTTTTGAAAGCATTGCAGCCGATTTCTTCTGCGGGAGCCAATATTTTTAGTGTTATTCATATGCGCGAAAATAAAACACAGGACGGAAGAGTCCCCGTTAAAGTCGTGATCGAAAAATTAAACGATAATTTGTTAAATTCTATCATAGAAAATCTTGAAAAATTAGATGTCATCGTTGCCAAAATAAACGAAAAAATGAAAAAAACGAACCTCGAAGTGGTAGTCGTTGGACATATCGTTGATACTGATGTACTCGATACAATCGATAGGATTAACGAAATTGGCGTAGTTGTTGATTTAGATTTAACAATGCCTGATCCAATCGCAGAATCTTCTGCAAGAATGAGGATAACGATAGATAACGAAAAATTAAACGAACTTTACGACGAATTTGAGAAAATAGCTAAAGAAAAAAGTTTGTTGTTCATTAAATCATGCTAAGGAGATAATTTATGAAGATAATTCTTGTAGGATTTGGAATAATTGGCAAGGGTGTTCTAAAGACCATTACCCTCAAATCAGAACACTTAAAGAAGAGATATGGAATGGATTTACAAGTTGCTGCAATTTGTGACAGAAGCGGTGCTGCAATTGATGAAAACGGTCTCGATTTGGAATTGGCCTTGAAAATTAAAGAAGAAACCGGAAAAATAGCAAATTATCCTGAAAAAGGATGCGAAATGGGCATTTTAGAAGTTATCGAGTCAGTTAGTGCGGATGCTGTTGTGGAGGTAAGTCCCACAAACATTGAAACAGGAGAGCCTGCAAAATCATACATGTTAAAGGCGTTTGAATGCAAAAAACACGTCGTAAGTGCAAATAAAGGCCCCCTTGCAGTTTCATTTAAGGACCTTGTAAAATGTGCAAAAGAAAATAAAGTTTGTTTCAGGTATGAAGCTTCAGTCGGTGGCGCAATGCCGATCATCAATCTTGCAAAGGAAACATTAGCAGGAAATGATATTAAATTAATAAAAGGAATCTTAAATGGGACTACAAACTATATACTGACCAAAATGGAAAAAGAACAGCTTGATTTTGATACGGTATTAAAAGAAGCTCAGGAACTTGGAATTGCGGAAACAAACCCTCACCAGGATATCAGCGGCTTAGATACTGCTGCAAAAATCGTAATTTTAGCAAATTCAATATTTGGAAGAGACGTAACTATCAAAGACGTAAATTTAGAAGGAATTACAAGAATTACGCCTGAAGCACTTGCTATGGCAAATAAAAGTGGCCATACGATAAAATTGATAGGCGAAGTTACAGATAAAAAACTCGAAGTATGTCCAAAACTTATACCTATTGACAGTCCATTAAACGTTAAAGGAAGTTTAAACGTTGCAATGGTCAATACTGATCTTGCAAACGATATCGTGGTTGTTGGAGCCGGTGCCGGAGACATTGAAACTGCTTCAGCGATATTAAGCGATTTAGTAAATATTCACCAGACACTCAAAAACTAATACATCTTTTTTTAAACGTTTTTTAATAAACTTTAAAAGGAATTAAACAGAAAGGATTATATATCTTTAAAATAGTTTATATCTTGGTTCGTGGCACGGGGTGCTTATCTTGGTAGATGAGGGCGGACTTCAGATCCGTCGAGTTCCGTCGGAATTCGGGGTTCGATTCCCCCCCTGCGCCGTTTTATATTTTTGGTGGGTTTTATGGAAAAAATGTACTCTAAAAAAGGAGGAATTCCTCAATTAAAGGAGTTAATATCTATTTTAAACAATTTTACTGGAATTATCTCCCTTGATAATACTAAATTGTATTACATAAACTCAAAACTTGTTTTTTCTAGCTTAAACGATAAAGAAATGGATTTAAAAGAGATTTTTAAAAATATTCCTGAAGAATTCCAGATCGATGCTATAAAGATGGATTACGATCGAGTAAATAAATTACTTGAAAAAGTATCCCCTAAAAATTTAAATGGTAAACCGATTTCAAAAGACATTTTTATTGATGTTTACGGAAATATCGAAAATTATGTGGGGCACGGGATTTTTAAAGTTACAATGTTTCCTAGAAAATATAAAGAAGAAGCAGGAATCATTTTATTTTCCAATAAAGAAGAAATTGCTGCAATACACCAGCAAAAAGATAAACTTCTTGTCGGTTTGAAAGCACTAAATAAATTAAAGACCATTTTTGCAGTGAGCGATGTAAAAATATTTTCTGAAAAGATATCAAAAGAAGAATTGAATGAAATAATAAATGAAAATAGGGATGCATTATTAAATCATTTTGTATCTTTTGAAGATTTGATGGAAAAAATTAAAGAAAAAACTCCAAAAATTGTTGAAAATGATTCTTTATATAATATACTCCCCAAAAACCCATCAATTGTTGAAGTCGTTGAAAAAAATGCTTTGATTGTTTCTAATGACAAAACTCCGATTATGGCATTTTTAGATAATTACGACGGAGATAAAGCGTTTAGAATGATTAAAAATTTCTGTATATTGAATAATACCCTCTTTAAAATCTATGAATTAACAGAAGCTGAGTTTAAAAGTATTAAAGAGTTCAAAAACGCTAAAATAAAAGATATTAATTAAATTTGTTTTTTTACAAGTTCATATGCTTTCTTTAAGTCGCCAGCTTCCAAAATTGCTTTTTCTGCGTCGCCCCTTGGAATTCCCTGTTCTTCCAAAGCTTTGACGCCTTCTTCAAACATTTTTGATTTTTTAATTATTTCTTCAGCAAGCTCTTTTTTAAGTTCCATGTATTCATCTTCACCCATGTCTATTGCGAGCATTGCACTGTCTCTGAATGGACAAGGTTTTGTAACCTTACAGCACCAGATCAAACTACCAAAACAGGTGTTTTTCCCAAGTCCAAGCCTTGTTCTGCTTCCAAAATCCTTTTTTATTTTTGAAAATTCTTCTACAGGCATATCGATAGATTCTAACGCCTTGTGTAATGGGCAATATTTTACAGGAGGGCAACAAAATGCAAGCCCCCTTAAATCGCCGCCTCTGCAGATGTGTGAAGGGGAATTTTCCCACATATAAATCACCTAAATCATATTTCTAACAATTTCAACATAATTGGTAATTAAATCATTTAAAAGGGATTTTCCATGAGTTTTATCTAAAAAAACACCATTCTTCTCTACAGATTTTGCTTCTAAATCTATAGCTTCGTTTTTTTCCCTTGCTTCTTTTAGACCGACCATTCCAATTTCTTCGTAAATCTTGGGATCATGGGTCTTCATATTGTCTTCTGAAAGTATTCCAACTGCATATCCCAAGGATACTTCTTCAGTTGATGCATGGGTTAAACATACGCTTTCCATTTTGATAAAACAGTCTTTAGAATTCAATTTTGAAAGTTCATCCAAAATTATGGTGTTTCCGCCGTGGCAGTTTATAATCAAGAATTTATTTATCCCGATTTTTCTGCCATTTTCGACCAGATATTTAATATAAGTAATTACATCTTCGATGGAATCGTGAATACCGTGTTTCACGTAAGAATATTCTGTTGAAGGGATAACTACACCCAGAAATTTTGCACCGGTACTAATTGAAACATTCAATGCGATATATGATGCAATTTTTGCATCTGTATCGATTGGAAGGGCTGAACCATGATTTTCAAGAAATGATCCAAGAGCAATAATTCCCATCTCGTGGACTTTTTCATCAAAAATATTTCCGGAAGCGTATCTCAAATCAACCATAAAATTCACATTTTGGCTTTTTTAAGGGCCCTTCTGTATTTTCCGTATTTATCAACTGGAGAAAATCTCGGAGGTTTTACTGTAACGGATTTTTCATTACATTCACTACAAAAATCTTTCAATGTGTATCTTCCACATTTAGGGCATTTTTTCATTTTCATAGTATTACTCTTCAACTCTTACAAAGCTTCCAGTTCCGCCAGCGTGTTTTTTAATAAAGTCGATTGCTTCTTCAGACACTCTTCTGAGCACGTCTTCTCCGCTTTTGTAGTCTGGTGCGAGTACTTCTACCCGATATTTTGGAGCTCCGATATAGGTGATATTTACCTCTACATCCTCGTAAGGGTTTGCTTTTAAAGCTTTTTTCAGACCGTTTTTAAGGATTTTTACTCCTGTTGGGTCAGTTGTTGTAAGAGAAACGATTCCTGCAACTTTAACACTTGAAAGTTCGATGTTTTCACTTGCAATTTCGTAAATTACATCTGCCCATTCTTTTGGTAGTGGTGTTTCAAGTTCCCCTAAAACTTCTTTTCCTTCAATTACTATTGATTCAAAAGCGTCGTATAATTCCCCAAATTCATCGATTAAAGGATATCCAACAACTTCCCATCCTTCTTCAACCGTTTTTCCAAGTTTTTCTGATGCAAACTGGAGTAATTTTTCAGCTCTTTGGAATCTCTTCCATTCCTGAACTTTTACTTTTTTCTGTTGATCGGTTGCCCTTTTCAATGAAAGATCGATCTGGTTTTTGTGAGGGGTTACTCTCATTACCTTTGCAACTACTCTTTGACCCTTTTTAATATGGTCTCTTATGTTTTTAATCCATCCAGAAGAAACTTCAGAAATGTGAACCATTCCTTCCTTCCCAGGATACTCCAAAAGTTCGATAAATGCCCCGAAAGACTTAACATCGATAACATTTCCGATTATAATGTCCCCTTCTTCAGGAAAATCGTTTCTCATGATTCCACCTTGATTATCTTATAATAAGCATATGGAGTGTTTATACCCACTAGTATTTAAACAATTATAAAATCGAACTACTTTGAAAGACTTTTAAAAAAGAATAAAAAGAGTTATTGTAATACTTCTAAGATTTTTGCTTTGATTGCGCCTTTTGAAGCTTTTGGTTCAGCGATGATTTTACCGCATCCTGCACATTTAACTTCTGTTGAAGGGCATCCAAATATAACTTGTTCATTGTTGCAATCTGTGCACTGAACTTTTAAGAATCTGCTTTTAGGTTTTGAGATTAATTGCATGTTTTCTCACCGTTTTTCTTAATTATTCTACTAATTCAAACATTCTTGCTCTGAAGCCACCGTTGCTTCTAGTGTGCATTTTTCCGCATTCGGAACATTTATATCTTAAATCCAATTTTTTAATTGGTTTAGCTCCTCCAGGTAAAGGTCTTGGGTAACCTCCGTATCCTGCAGTCACTCTTCTGAATTGTCTTTGACCCCATTTCAATTCGCTAGCTTTTCTTTTTTTAGCTCTTTCTACTGTGTGTGCAGTATGCTTTTTACAGTATGGGCAGTACCTGTTCATCTTTTTTTTCATCTTCATGGATGTTCACCCGTTTAATAATATTGTGTTTCTCTAAAATCTTTGAAAATTTCCTATCCAAAGAGATAACGTCATTCTTGTTTAAAATATACTGTAAATTCCCATCTGTAAAGCAGGGGAACTTAGTGATGACTCTTACAATATCAATATCACTTTCACTATTTATATGTTTTGGTATTTGACACTTATCGGTTTTTTCTTCCGGTTTATTTAAATCAACTGAAAATTTGTCTTTTTTTTTATCGGATTCATCTAATTCTGGAATGTAATCTTCATTACCACTTCCATAGCAGGTTTCTTCGATAAACTTTATGACATTTTTTTCATCTTGAACAAATTTATTCGAACTTTCTTTTAAACAGTTTACCTTGTAAATTCTGAAACTTAAAAGATTATTTAGGTAGTATTTTACTCGTTTTGATTTAGTATTATCATCGATTGTTTCGAGATAGTTTCGGGCATCTTTGTAGAAATTTTCTGGAAGGTCTGACAAACCTTCTTTAAAAAATTCATTGAAAAATGCATCCCTTATTTTCTTATACATGGTTTTTCACGTTTCGATAATAAAAAAATAAAATTTAAGATTCGATTCTTGGTGCAAGTAAAAATACAAGTTTTGAACCGCTTACTTCGTACTCGATTTTAACAGGCATGTCTGAACCAAGGTATATTTTTAAAAGGTCTTCTGCCGCAGTTGATTTTGTTAAGTCTTTTAAATAAGCTAAATTGAAAGTACTTCTTGAAGCTTCTCCCATATTGAATTCTGCAAGTGTATCATCGTCATCATCAACGCCGTTGTCAAATACAGTTTCACTCTGGTTTAGATCGCCTTTTGAATAGATTATGAATTTATCTTCATCAACTTTCAAAGTTATGTGATCGTTTACAAGTTCTGCATCTTTTAAAGCTTCAACAAATGCCCCTGCTTTGATTGAAACGTTGTTTGGATATTCAATGTCTGGAACTTTCAAATTACTTGATGAAACGTCGTATAACGCGATTGAAAATTTCCTTGTAACGTTGCTTTTGAAAGTAACATTCAATTTGTTTTTTTCTGCATCGAGGTCGAGAATTAATTTTTCGTCACCCTTTCCTCTTGCAATGATTTTTTTAAGTGCTTCTAAATCAATCCCGATATCGTGAACGTCTCCTTCGTATTCTTCAAAAACGTCTTTTGGCATTTCCATGCTCACTAAAGCCACGTGTGACGGATCCATTGCACTTGCTTTGATGCCGTTTTCGTCCACTTCAAAACAAATCTCATCTACTAAATTGCTAGTTGCATTAATAACTTTTTTAAAATCTCTTGTATTGCATGTAGCCCTGAACATTCATTCACCAATGATTTTTAATTCATATGAATTATTGTACAAAAAATATATATGGTTTTTTAAGTGATTCAAAAATTATTTTCCTGAAACAAAGTCCCAGAATGATTTTATTGCACTTGGGTTTCTTGGTTTCTTTCCTTTTACAAGATACATGTATCTAGTGAGGTCTAAATCTTCAATAGGAACTATTATTAGCTGTCCTGCATCTGCCGCTTTTTTTGCAGGGATTTCTGAAATAATTGATATACCGTATCCTTCTGAAACTGCCGTAATGATTGAAGAATTACTTCCAAGGCTCATGATTGTATGTAAATCCATCATTGAATATCCTTTATCCTGTAAAGCTTCTACAAATATCTCTCTTGTACCGGATCCAACTTCTCTGTCAATATAATCTTCTTTTAATATATCTGAAAGTTTTGCAACTCCTTTTTTCGCGAGTTGATGTTCTGGCGGAACTATGAGTACAAGCCTATCTTTTCCGATTACTTCACTTTCGTATGATCCATCATAGATATTTCCAACTGCGATTATGTCAACTGTCCTGTCTTCTAAAAGCTTGAAACATTTTTCAGAATCAGTAATTTGAATCTGGAATGATACATCTCGATAAACCTTAGTATAATCTTTAATTATGCTTGGGAGTAAATGTTCCCCAGGTGTAGTACTTGCAGCAATTCGAATTACGCCTTCAGGATGTTCGTGAAGAATTCTCATCTGCTGTTTTGCGTTAGATATATTTTCGAGTAATTTTTCTGCATTTTCGTACAAAATATTTCCTTCAGTAGTTAAATCAACTCCTTCGGGAGTTCTCAAAAAAAGCTGTGCATCGAAGAATTTCTCTAAAACAGATATGTGGTTGCTTACAGTTCCTTGTGTAACACCCAATTTTTTTGCTGCTTTAGAAAAGCTTTTAGTCTTTGCGGCAAATAAAAACGTTTGAAAGTAACTAATTTTTGGGTCCATGGTATCACTATTATTAAACATTTATCCTTATAGGTAGATACTATTAGAAAAACTAATATATATAATCATGCCACTATTTTCTTTAAAGCATATTACGGAATTAAATTGAAAATATCCTGGTGAACAGATGATAATCCCGCACAGAAAACCCCGTATCGAATCACAAATTAGAACTTCTGGAAATCCCGATGAATTAAAAAGAATAGTAAATGATTTTTTATTTTCTGAAAAAGAACTCAATATTCTTCCATCAGGAAATTCTGCAATCCATATTGCATCAGAAATTATATCAAAATTAAATCCAAATTCAAAAACGTTAATTCCCGACATGGGCGGATGGAAAGGTTTTGAAACATATTCTAAATTATCAGGATTAAATGTTGAAACACTAAAAACTGACCTTGGAGTAGTAGATACTGAAACTCTCGAAGAAAAAATTAAAGAAAGCGGTGCAAAGTCTCTCTTTTTAACTTCGCTTGCAGGATACCTTGCAGAACAGCCACTAAAAGAAATTGCAAAAATATGTAAAGAAAATAATTGTTTGTTTGTTGAAGACGTTTCTGGAAAAATTGGAGGGGATTCTGGATACGGAGATATGGTTATTTGTTCGACAGGATCACCAAAAATTATAAATTGCGAATACGGCGGGTTTTTAGGGATTTCTAAAGAAATTAATGAAAATTTAAAAGACAAAAGCTTAAAAGAAGACATTAAAAATCTTTTAAAAACATACAAAATGCCAGATATTTACGGAAAATTGATAGAAGAAACCCTGATTTCAAAAAAGTCGTACAAACTTTGCGTAAACTTTTCAAAAATAGTTAAAGAAAATATGGAAAATGCATACTTTAAGAATTTTGATGGAGTATCTGTATTTTTAGAATATGAAAATCCAAAAGAAATCGCCAAAAGCATCGATAAATCAGTTAAACTCGACAATGGAAAATCAATTTTTACATTGTGTCCTCTTTATGAGAGAATTTTACGAAAAGGACTGGTTTTAGAGATAAAAAAAATGGATATTCATAAAATTAGCGAAGATGAAATCTACGAGATATTAAATTTTTTTAAAAAATAAAAAAAGATAGAGTGTGTATGTATACAGTCGTGAGATTCATATTCCCCACTACTACTGAAAACATTTAAAATCCATATCCCCATATAATATAAGTATAAAATATATTTAAATCTTATTAATTAATTTAGATCATGAATTCATCATCCATATAATAAATTAATGGCATTAATTAAAATGCTGTTTTAATTTTTTCAGTTGCTTTTTTCATTGATATTCTGATTAACCCAAGATTTACTTTTGAATCGGAGAGTACAACTAAAATTCCCTCCCCGGCATCTGTCATTAAAGTTTTACCAAATTCTGCTTCGACCATCATCTGTTCGAGTGCCCCTTGGCCGATTTCTGTCGCAGTTCTTTCAGCAGAACCAAATGCTGCAGAAGCCATTGCACCGATAAGTTCGCTATCGAGGTTTGATGGTATTTGTGATGCAATAACAAGCCCATCTTTTCCTACAACCATGGATCCTTTTATTCCTTCAGTTTTACTCAAATCTGCAAGAATTCTGTCAATCATAACTATTACCCCACTAGATTATTTTCAATTGATCTATTATTTCGGATAAACCCTCTTTTCGATAGATCGATCCTGTAACGATATTTGAATTTTCTGTCAAACAGTTCAAATTATTTATTATATCAATTGCATTCGATTCATTGCATAAATCCATTTTATTTATGAATACCGAAAATGGAATATTTTTGTTGGTTAATAAGCCAATAATATCTAAATCAACCTTTCTTAAACCGACAGTGGCATCAAGAACTAAAAAAGCATAATCTGCCCCTTCGATTGCAATTTCCCTCATGAATCCAAATCGTTCCTGACCTGGAGTCCCAAAGAAATGGAATTTTTTATCACCCATTTCGATTCTACCATAGTCTATCGCTACAGTAGTTCCATTATGCTCTACTTTGCCAATATTTTTGATTAATTTTTCCATGAGCGTGGTTTTACCCACATCTTCTGAGCCCATTACCACTATTTTAAGTTCTTTTACCATTAATATCCCATTATTGGAAGAGTTTTCTTGTACTTCTCTTAATAGCACCGTTAGCTGCTGGACCACCAATTAAGGTTTCAAGCTCTTTTACTAAGGACTGTGCTGCAACAAGCGTTGTTGGCTTTATTTCTGCACTTGTTGATGCTTTTTGCAATTCCCCATCTAAGTTAGTTAATATTTCAAGTGCTGCATCCAAATCTTTTTGTTTTTCCAATAAATGCATGGAAGAAGCAGACTTTGTAACTAATTCCGGATTTAATGCTCTTAAAAGACCATCTACACCAGAAGATTCAACAAGCGATGCCATTGTCTGTAATGTCATTAAAATTTGCTGTTCTACCATCTTCTTTGGAGCTTTGATTATTTTTGTTCCTACTGAATAATAATCCAATACTCCCGAAAGGGTAACTGCAGTTAATAATGATCCCATATCAGATACTGTTGCAGATACATCTGCTGGAACGAGATAAGGGGTTTTTCCAATGCTTTCAGTAAGTTTAACACATTTTTCAATCTGTTCTCCTGAAGCGTATTCTGTTCCATTTGTTGATTTTGAACTGATTACATAATGTCCGTGTTGAGGAGTTCCCGGAACTGCTGCAGGATGCATTGATGTAATACCAATATCTTTTCTTTTAGTTCTTAATTCAACTTCCAACATTGTGTATAAAATAACAGGGGAAACTGTACACGTATTTGCAATGATTGCATTTTGTGGAAGGTGTGGTAAAATATTTTTAGCTATTTCCACGGTTTTTTTACCAAAGGGTGTAAAAAATATCGCGATTTCTGCTTCTTTTGCGGCTTCTGCATCATCGGTTAGTACTTTGACGCCAGATTCTTCGACGACTTTCCATTGATCATTGGTTAAAATCGATTTGTTAATTTCTGCTAAAATAACATCATGACCAGCTTCTGCAAATTCAATAGCCATTCTGCTTCCGCCATATGGGGGAACTCCACCATATGCCCCGGGTAAATCTAATTGGTTAACATACAGGTCCTGATTACCTGCGCCATATACCGTAACCTTCATTCAACCACCTTTTAAAAAAAATAAACGAATTTAATTAGGTAGTTTAATTATTAAATCCTTTCGACTACGATACAGTTATTTCCAAGAAGTTCATACTTAAAATCATATCCGAGCATTTCGATTTCTTTTAGAATTTCTGTTCTTGAAACGTAATTTTTGAAGTATTTGTTTAAGTGATTGTAAAATTCAAAGAGTTCTGCATTTGTATTGATATTTTCAGTAAAAAATTCCTCCATTATTAGGAGTTTACCACCCTTTCTAAGTGATTCCATCATTTTTTTGAGGAATAACTTCATGGAATGTGCGTAACTTAATGTATGTATACATAACACGTAATCGTGCTTGTATTTAGTAATCGTTTCAGAAAAATCCATGGATTTTAAGTTTACGCATTCGACTCCGCTTCTCTTTAACCTTCCTTCTGCAACCCTTATGAGTTTTTTTGAAATGTCTACTCCAGTATATGCCCCATTTGGAGCTACTTTCGATGCAAAATAAACTGGAGACCTTGAACCACAACCTACTTCAAGAACAGTATCTCCATTCTTTACACCCAGATATTCAAAAACTACTTCCCTACATGTTTTCATGTAGTTCGTATTTAGCATCATGTCCCAGATATCTGCATCTTTTTTGAAGTTCAAAAGAATTTCTGGATGATCATAACCTATAAATGCATATTGCACGAGTCCTGCCATAAAGTCGTATTTTGAAACATGATCTGAAATAATCCTATTGTATTCAGGATGTATTGAAGAATACATAAACTTAGAATTTAATTCTAATCGCCCTTCTTCAGTTAATTCAAGTAAATTTAAACTTAAACCTGTTTTTATATATTTTTCTACGAAAACTTTATTGGGGTATCCCAAAATCGCCATTAAATCTGAAATTGTAGGCCTAAAATCCTCGATAGCTTTAAATATTCCAAATTTAAGCCCTTGCCTGAAAAATGTTCCCATTAATTCATTGTTTATATATTCAACAGTATAATTTAACGAATCTACTTTTTTTGTTAAACTACTTAGATCAGCTTCGCTGAAATTTGGATTGTATTTTAAAATGCCATTTTCGGAAACCATACCTGACATCACCCGGGATTTGTTGCCTGAACTGTTTACGTTAAAGACCATGATTTCACCAGTTGTCGGCAGAATCGTAGTCTTTAAGATATTCAACTACGTTCTTTCCGTAAGCGGTCATTTGATATATCTTCATTCCTTCTTTTCCATCGCAATTTACAAGTCCAAGTTCAATTAATGATGAACTGCCATTATATCGATTTCCCATTCCTTTTAAACATCCCAAAACATTGCTTGGGTCAGATTTTACCCTTCGAGAAAGTTCTGAAAGGTAAGTACCGTGTGGGTGTATATCATATAAGAAATACACGATTTTTTTTCTTAGCTTGCTCTTGTTTAGAGATCTTATTATCGTTGGATTTATAAACATCATGTCTTCTGATCCCAAAAAAGACACCTCGGGGGATAGGATTATTAACATTAAATCTTTAGTCATTAAGAATGTTCTTAATGCTGGGGATTATAGGGGTAATAATTTACTTGGTGGTATTTACGATATTTATATGGTTAGCCACCAATAGCTTAATACCGCCGATAAGATTTTTTAGTGTATTAAGTTTTTTATAATAGGGATTTTGGAAGCGAAACTACCTAACTTGTCCATTATGCTCCCGATAATACCACTATCCTCATTTATATTATTGGATTGATCATCCGAGTTAGAACTTGCTTCAGTGATTTCTTCAGCCACTTCTTCAGTTTTAACTTCGGAATCTTCAGCTGTGGTTTCTTCGAAAGTTATTTCTTGATTATTGTAAATATTTAATGATTTTTTAAGAGTCATTGGATAGTATTTTCCTGATTCCTTTGCAAAATCAGGAATTTCTACCTCAAAGACTATATTGTAATTTTCCCCATCAACATCACCCAGTTTAATTTTCAATGGTTTCGACTCTGTAGAATGAATTATGTCCTTATAGGTTGGACTTTTATATATAGTTTCGTTATTAGTTGAAATTGTAACTCTATAATAATAAGATAAATTAACAGGATAAATGCTTGAAAGACCTGAAGAGATAATCATGTCCAAATTATTTTCTGAATAGGTCATGTCTTCGATTTTTATAGGGGCCACGATTTCGGTTACTTCCGTCGTGCTCGTTGGAACTCGACCCATTAAATCGATTTTGGAGTACCTGCCAATCGGCGCAGTTGGATCTATTGCCTTTGAAACTGTTCCCGACCCTTCAGTATACAATATTTCCACATTTTCAAAATCAGATAATGGAATTGCATGGAATAATGTATACCCTAAAAATCCCTCTTCAAAGAACATTTCAAAATTAATTTCTTGTACATTTTTAGACTTAACTACCACAATTTTTTCATTTGAAATTGCTTTTAACTCCCCATTTGAATCATAAACGTCTACCCACATTTTATAGGCAATATCTTTAGGAATACAACTTTCAACTGACACCATGCATGAATTGTTAAAACCTGCAATGGGGTATTCCGCAAACACATTACTATTTTCATTTAGTGTTGCAATTTTTGGTAATATCGTATTATTGTATTCGACCCTACGGATATCCAATGCATTGTATGCGTTTACATGGCAGAATGTACTGTGTCCAGAAATATCACTATCTTCGTTGTTTGGGGGCCCCTGAACCTCGTATACAAACTCGATTGGACCATTAAGTTCTTTATTAAATTTTAAAGTTATTGGATAAGATATTACTTCTTTTGGACCGAGTTTAAACGTTATTGGCTCACTTGATTCAAAAACATCTGATTCATAAATATCATCGCTAGCATAATGTTCTCCAACATAAAGTTTTCCGGTTAATGTACGATTGTAATTATTTTTTAATGAAACATACGCAGTATAATTCTTTCCAACTAAAACGTTTGCAGAAAGATCACTTTTCGTACTAACCAATTCATCATTTGGAAGAGAAATATTGTAAAAAACAACAGGAGTAACAATCTCCGGATCTATATTCAAACTCTTCTCCAGAGTGTAAATATAGTGGGAATTAGAATATAAAAAAATATCAAAGTCATTTTCATCATTTAATTTTGTAAAATAAGGCATATAGATTGTTTTCGATTCCTCTGGATCGATTTTGATCGTTTTGGTTACATTGTAACCATTATGACTTTGCAATACCATGTTTGCATCTAATTTTTTATCGAATCTATTGTTTACTTCAATTCTTAAAATTGAAATAAATGGGTCTTCTTCAACATATGCTCTTGGAAGGACGTTTTCATTTACAATTCTATCGTTTAGGTAGGATTCAACTTTTTCATCATAAATTTTTGAATTTTTATAAAATTCACTTACATAATCTTCACTGGTGCCATTCAAATCTTTAAATTCAGAAAAGCTTACAAAACCAATCGGAAATTTAAATTCTTTAACTGTTTTTTTGTACGTGTAAGATATACTTCCGCCCGAATTTACCAGAGTAGTTTCTTCGATTCCATCAGTATAATCGTGTAATCCCATAACCTCAGTATGAACTTGTAGTTTAAAATCTTCGTCTTCAGAGATAATTTCTGGAATTTTAAAAGATAATTCCACTTCAGAATGATAAGGAACATATACAGTTTTTGCATTTTCTTGACCGTCATATAATATGTTAATATTTCCTGACGTGCCCTCCTCAGTCGGATCTCCAGAATAACCTTTAGAAACCACATATATCCAAGTTTTCACTTCGTAATCGGATTGAGCTTTTGCATTGCTTTTTAAGGTTACAGTATACCAATTATCATTTACAATTTCTAAATTTGACTTTGTTCCGGAAATGAAACTTTCCTGACAGGTTATATTTTTCACGTCGATTGGACTTATAACGTTCACACGAACACTTTGTGATCCAACGCTTTTTCCGTATTCGTCAGTCAATGAAATATCTACAGTATGTTCACCAATTTCTGTAAATTTAATTCTTAATTCCACAATTTTTTCAGAATGAGAATTTGGCGAAAGTGAAATTATTGGCGATTCCCAGGTTTCATCCTCGCATTTAGCTTCAACTTTTATATTTTTTTGATAGGGGCCGGTATTTACGAGACCGATGTTTAATGAAGGGTTATTTAAATCTAAGTAAATTTTTTGAGAGTTGGTACTATCTCCTGTAGCCCATATTTTATATATTTCAATTCCGTCCGAATCTGCTGCATAGTTCATAGATACAGTAGACACTAAAATAAACAATAATATTGCTACTTTTTGCATGATACCCCTGAAACGGTAATTTCGAAATAGTCTGTGAAACATTATTTTTATTGAATTTGCCGATTAATTTTAAAATAATTTTTGTGTACTTGTTTATGTAGGTTCGAGTAGTGAAATTATATTAATAACTGTAAACATAATACGTAATTGTTATTAACAATACTGCGGTGATTTAATGAAGCTAAGATTTTTTGGCTTGATTCTTGTGTCATTTATGTTATTGGGAACCACAAATGCGATACCGTACAAGTGGGCATCTACAACGCCAATTGCCTATGTTGATATTTCGAATATACAAGACATAGAAAAACTTGAATATTATCTGAATTCGGATAATATTGTGGTAATCTACGTTGGAACTGATTTTACCATGACTCCCGAAACAGCAACGCTTTTAGAATACATCGGACTCGTCGAATCTAAAGAAATAGCCAATAGAATACCTGACTTTGGAAATTCGGATTTTTTGGTGCAGGGTTCTTCAGTAATTCCCAAAAGTTATGTTTATCGGGATGAAAATGGTGCATATATATACATCAATACTCCCAATGAAGAAACACCTCAAGAAACGATATTTGAAGCATCCATCAGTTCAAAAATATATGATGATGGCTATTACGAAATTAAGCCTAGAAAATTATTGATTCCATACAATATAGATCTCGAAAACCAGGAAATAATTGATTTTATTGGAAGATATGTGGCAAGTCAAGGTGAAACTTTCGCATACATTAACAAAGTTCCTTCAAACCATAATTCGGTTGTAGTTAATGGAATTGTTGTACAAAATATTATTCCGGATGAAAGTGGAGAAAGTTCGATTTCTGTTGCAGACCGAAAAATAACCGTTGATTTAAGGGACGAATCCACAATTAACAAACGATTAAATGGGATTAAAGCAGTTTCTGAACTTCTTGGAATTGGAATTACATATATTTCAACAGGTTCTGAAAATATAGATATAATAAAAGATATTTCCATATCTGATGATGAAAAAGAAGATCTTTTAAACAGTTATTGGTTTAAAAAGAGATATTCTGATTTTTACACACATATACAATATAATGATTACGGAAATTATCCAAATACTCAGGATTTACTTGCGATGAGTTACTATCCATTAATATATGTTGATAAAGCACCAGAAACTTTTCAGGACGACCCTACTGGAGGTTACTACCCAGATACAATTTCATATAGTGGTTCTGAAAGATTGGGACACTGGAATGAAGGTGCAGGTTCTGAAAACAACTATTACCATTACGACGGAGAAGACTACTGGAACGATGATGAAAGTATTTCAAGAAATTACTGGTCCGTTGAGGGAAATTTTGCTAGTCTAAGTGAAGAAACAGATTTTAACGATAGATATGACTACTTTGAACACTGGTACGTTAAAAATTACGCTTACGCAATGACTGGCGGCGCAAACGGGCTTTTACTCTTCTCGAGCGATGAAGATCTATTAGATGCCGTTTTTAACAAGGATAACAAGAATATCACATGGAAATTAAATATTGAAGGAATCGATTATTTGGTAATCCCGGACTATATCGGATACGATAAAATGAACGGAATTGCAGTTATTAAAATTCCTGGATTAAATAACAATGAAATAAACGGAATGCACTTCATTGAAGAAATATACATCGAACCATACAATGAAGAATACGGAATTTACGTTGCTGATGTATTCGAATACGATACCAATACAATATACGATTTAAATGACGAAAATACTTGGATCTGTTCATTTGAAGAATATGCAGATTGGGCTGAAACTTACAGAACCAGCAAAATCATTATCAGAAACGATAAAGTATATGTAAATGCAGACGATAGTGCAAAAATAACGATTTATAGAGAAAATATGACCCGGATAGCAGGTACTTCGACAGAGTTGTATGATTCAACTGGAAAATTGGTTATAGCAAAAGCACCAGATACAATTTCACTCAATAGCTAGGACGTGGTAGTATGAGATTGGGATTTTATAATATACAAGGCGGAACTGGAAAAACGACCATTGCTGCAAATATTGGTTATTATCTAAGCGATAAAACAAAAACGGTCTATGTAGATTGCGACATTTACGCAGGATGCGGGGCATTGTTATTTGGATTTGAAGACAGTCCACACACACTAAATTCTTACCTTTCTGGAACGAGTGCTTTAAACGATATTATTCACCAGTTTGATGACCTTTCGGTAATCGTTGCAGATTCTACACCAAATTCGTTCAACACAGAAATAAATCAAAAAAGAATGCTTGAATTAATAAGAGTTTTGAACGATAACTACGATATTGTTCTTCTAGATTTACCTCCAAATATTACTGAAGGAAATTTATTATTTTCCTCATTAAATTTAGAAGAAAAGGTAGTAAATAAAATGATAGTAGTTGCAGAAGACAGTATTCCTGGAATCGCAAACACAATGAAGACGAAAGAACTTCTTTACGCAATAGATATTGATTGTATTGGTGTTATCGTAAACAAATTCAAAGATACGGTAGACTTTGACGAAGCACTTGATGACATTATTGCAATATTACCTTATGATAAAAAAGTGGAAACCCAATGGATGGAAAACGTTCCTGCAGTTCAGATGAAGTCAAAATTCAGTAAAGAATTAAGTTATTTGGCAGAAGACCTTGCTGAAGTTTATATTAAAAAAGACCTTGCCGCAGTTAGGGCTTTAAAAGTAGCAAAAGAATTAAAAGATATGACTTCTAAAAAGAGAGAAGAAGTTGAAGAAAACGAAGAATTTTAAAAAATCAATTTATTACTTTTTTGGTGAATTTATGCTTACTAAAAGAATTATTCCCTGCCTCGATATTAAAGAAGGCAGAGTTGTTAAAGGAACAAATTTTGTAGAGTTACGGGATGCTGGAGATCCCGTTGAACTATCCAAAATTTACAATGAACAGGGTGCTGATGAGCTTGTATTTTTAGATATTACTGCATCATTTGAAAAAAGAGATATTATTATTGATGTTGTGAAAAGAACAGCTGAACAAGTATTTATCCCACTAACAGTTGGTGGAGGAATAAAAACTGTTGATGACTTTAGAAAGATCTTAAGAGCTGGTGCTGATAAAATCTCCATAAATACCTCTGCAGTAAAAACTCCAGAACTGATAAAAGAAGCTTCTGAAATTTTTGGAACTCAGTGTGTTGTTGTTGCAATGGATGTAAAAAGAAACTATATAACAGATATTCAGGACGAAAATTTAAAAGATAAGAACGTCTTTGAAACAGAACTTGGTTCCTGCTGGTTTGAAGTCTATATCTATGGTGGGAGGGAAGGAACTGGTATCGATGCAATAGAATGGGCTAAAAAGGTTGAAAATTTAGGTGCTGGAGAAATTCTTTTAACTAGTATGGATGCAGACGGCACAAAAGACGGGTACGATTTAGTATTGACGAAATCAATATCTAAAAATACAAACCTTCCAATTATTGCAAGCGGAGGTTGTGGTAATTCCAAACACGTTGTTGATGCATTTAAAGATGGAAAAGCAGATGCTGCATTGATGGCAAGTATTTTACACTACAGGGAATGTACAGTTAATGATTTAAAGAAAGAAATTGAAAAAAACAATATTTCCGTAAGACTATAATTTTAAATTTTTTTGATAGTTTAGAAAAACCATTGATTTAAATATACCAATTAAAATACCTAAAATAAAAAGTGACTAACGGCGTCACATTGTTCCCACCAGATGGCAGTACTTAATGAATCGCTGGAGGGCTTAATTTCCGAGATCGGGATGGGATCGGATGTAACACCTCCGCTGTGACCGTTATGTCAAAGAGTTAAATTAAAAGTGCATCTATTGCCCCCGTATCTTTAAGTGTCCAGATGCCTAAGTTATCTCTTGAACTATTAGTACTAGCGGGCTGAACATCTCGGAAAACCTTGATGCGTACACCCCTAGCCTATCAAACCTGTCTTCTACAGATGTTCTCGTTCCCGAAGGAAACGGCTGTCTATTTTCAGGATGAATTTCGAGCTTAGATGCTTTCAGCTCTTATCTCTTGGCGCGTGGCTGCTCGGCAATGCCTTGTCAGACAACCGATCGACTAGAGGCGCCGACGGCCCGTTCCTCTCGTACTAGAGCCACCTTTCCCTCAGACAGCCAACACATCCAGCAGATAGCAACCAACCTGTCTCACGACGGTCTAAACCCAGCTCATGATCCCCTTTAATGGGCGAACAGCCCCACCCTTGGGTCCTGCTGCAGACCCAGGATGGGAAAAACCGACATCGAGGTAGCAAGCCGCGGGGTCGATATGGGCTCTTGCCCGCGACAACTCTGTTATCCCCGGGGTAGCTTTTTTGTCATCCCTGGCCCCCATCAGTGAGGCACAGGGGTTCGTTAGGCCCGGCTTTCGCCTCTTCGTTGCGTTTTGTTGGCAACAAAGTCAGGCTGGCTTTTGCCCTTACACTCAACAGCGGAGTCCTGACCCGCTTGAGCCAACCTTTGGGCCCTCCTGATGCATTTTTAGGAGGGTACCGCCCCAGCCAAACTGCCCACCTACCGGTGTCCCCTAAAAGGGTAAGGAACATGGTCATGAGAGGGTGGTGTCCCAGGGTCGCCTCCACCTTTCCTGGCGAAAAGGTTTCGATGGCTCCCACCTACACTGTACACTCACAACCATGCCCCAACGACAGGCTGCAGTAAAGCTCCACGGGGTCTTCGCTTCCCACTGGAAGTCTCCGGCCTTTGCGCCGGAATGGTAGGTTCACCGGATTCTAGTCGGGGACAGTGGAGGTCTCGTTACGCCATTCATGCAGGTCGGAACTTGCCCGACAAGGAATTTCGCTACCTTAAGAGGGTTATAGTTACCCCCGCCGTTTACTGGCGCTTCGCCCGGTTGGAACCGGGGTTCACGTACCAGCACTGGGCAGGCGTCGGCCTTAGTACACACCTTTTCAGGCTCGCTAAGACCTATGTTTGTATTAAACAGTCGGACCTCCCTGGTCACTGCGACCAGCGATCCCATATATAAACAAGATCACTGGCACTCCTTCTCCCGAAGTTACGGAGCCAATTTGCCGACTTCCCTCGACTAGATTCATCCGCTACGCCTTAGGATACTCACCTAGGGGCACCAGTGTCGGTTCTGGGTACGGACATCTAAAATCCTTGTTAATTCCCTTTTCACGGGCTCCAGAGATCGGCCGAACCCTCCTAACGGAGAGCTCATCACTCTTTCATCCGGTTCTCGTTATTACAACTCTCCCCGGACTTATAAGCTTGAATGCCCAGACAAGAACACTCAGCCTACCCAGAAGCGTCGGAAACTAACCTAGTGTTGCCACGCGTATTTAGATGGCACAGGAATATTAACCTGTTTCCCTTTCCTCTCAAAGAAGTTAACTCGAGAGTTAGGACCGGCTTACCCACAGCTGACAAACATTGCTGTGGAACCCTTGCCCCTTCGGCGGTGGGGATTCTCACCCCACTTATGCTGTTACTACTACCGGGATCTTCATTTCTACGAGGTCCACTCGACTTCACAGCCGAACTTCTGCCCTCGCAGAACGCCCCCCTACAGGATCACCTTTCGGTGCCCTTGGGTCTCGGCGGCCGATTTAGCCCCGTCCATTTTCGGGGCCCTTGATCTCGACAGGTGAGCTGTTACGCACTCGTTAAAGGATGGCTGCTTCTAAGCCAACCTCCCTGCTGTCTTAGACCAAGGACGCCCTTCGTGTTCACACTTAATCGGCACTTAGGGGCCTTAACCCAAGTCTCGGCTATTCCCGTCTCGGACATACAGCTTACCCGTATGCCCTCACTCGGAGCATGCGACGACGACAAGTTCGGAGTTTGACAAAACAGCGAGGAATTTCTTCCCCTAACCACCTTATCAGTGCTCTACCTTGCCGACTATCTAAACTCCGGCTGACCTGAGAGTCACTTCGGAGGGAACCAGCTATCTCCGGGCTCGATTGGCCTTTCACCCCTAGACCGAGGTCAGAAGAGTGCTTCGAACGGCAACAACTCTGCAGGCCTCCATCCCTCAGTTGAGGGACTTCACCTTGCCCCGGCCTAGATCGCCCGGTTTCGGGTCATATTGCTGTGACTCCGGGCCCTTAAGACCCCGTCCCTCAAGATTTTGCGGACTTGTTGGTTTCCCTACGCCTACGATCGTGAAGATCTTAAGCTCGCCACAACAATATACTCCCCGGCCCGTTTTTCGAAACGGACGACACAACCCTGGCTCTATACTTCGTACAGCCACCTTGCGACGGTTTCCTTCAATATAGTTGCCTTTGGGGCCGTGTCATACCATACCTATCTGGTTTCAGGCTCTTTTCACACCCGATTAAAGGTGCTTTTCAGCTTTCCCTCGCGGTACTAGTACACTATCGGTCTTGGAACGTATTTAGAGTTGGAAGTTGATGCCTCCCAAATTCCCGCGCGATATCCAACGCACGGTACTCAGGGACACTTCAAACCTGAATCGATTACGCTTACGGGACTTTCACCCTCTATAGTGTGACGTTCCAGTCAACTTCAGCTTTTCTCAACAGGCGAAAAGAAGGCCCTATAACACCACATCTCCCCGAAGGGATTCAGTTTGCTCTGATCCGCGTTCAATCGCCTCTAATAACGGAATCTCTATTGATTTCTCTTCCTGCGGGTACTAAGATGCTTCAATCCCCCGCGTTCCCAATCCTTAACGGATTACAAAGTAGGAAGTCCCATTCAGAAATCCCAGGTTCAATGACTGTATGCGTCTCGCCTGGGCTTATCGCAGCTTACCACGTCCTTCATCGGCGTTCCAAGCCAAGCCATTCCCCAGATAGGGTAATAGATAAATCTAGGCATCTGGATAACACCAGATACGGAGGCTTATGCACGACCTTCACTAAAAATCCGGTCCTCGGTCCATAATATCTAATATCATGGACTGAGCAACTAACAGCCTACAATCTTTTAGTGCCTAGTAGCAACCATTGTTCTTTTTTTAGGAGGTGATCCAGCCGCAGGTTCCCCTACGGCTACCTTGTTACGACTTCACCCCCCTCGCTGAGCCCAAGTTCGACCCTAGCCAAAGGCCAAGGCCTCACTTCAACCCAACTCGGGTGGTGTGACGGGCGGTGTGTGCAAGGAGCAGGGACACATTCACCGCAGTATTATGAACTGCGATTACTACGGATTCCAGCTTCACGTGGGCGAGTTACAGCCCACGATCCGAACTACGACTAGGTTTAGGAGATTTGCGTCCCTTTTCAGGGTTGCGGCCCATTGTCCTAGCCATTGTAGCCCGCGTGTAGCCCAGGAGATTCGGGGCATGCGGACCTATCGTTGCCCGCTCCTTCCTCTGACTTAGCGCCAGCGGTCCCCTATGAGTGCCTTTCTCCCGGAGGAAAAAGTAGCAACATAGGGCACGGGTCTCGCTCGTTACCTGACTTAACAGGACGCCTCGCGGTACGAGCTGACGATGGCCATGCACCACCTCTCAGCGCTTCAGGCAAGGTCGTCAACCTGGCCGTCATCATGCTGTCGCTCCTGGTGAGATGCCCGGCGTTGAATCCAATTAAACCGCAGGCTCCACCCGTTGTGGTGCTCCCCCGCCAATTCCTTTAAGTTTCAGTCTTGCGACCGTACTCCCCAGGCGGCGAACTTAACGGCTTCCCTTCGGCACTAGATAGGCACGGGGCCTACCTAACACCTAGTTCGCAGAGTTTACGGCCAGGACTACCCGGGTATCTAATCCGGTTCGCGCCCCTGGCTTTCGTCCCTCACCGTCGGACCCGTTCCAGACAAGTGCCTTCGCCATAGGTGGTCCTTCAAGGATCAACACATTTCACCGCTACCCCTGAAGTACCCTTGTCCTCTCCCGGTCCCAAGTCCAGCAGTATCCCTGCCAGTCCTGCGGTTAAGCCGCAGGATTTAAACAGGGACTTACTGGACCGGCTACGGACGCTTTAGGCCCAATAAGAGTGGCCACCACTCGGGCCGTCGGTGTTACCGCGGCTGCTGGCACCGAACTTGCCCAGCCCTTATTCCTCAAGCTGTTTACACTTGATAAAAGCCCATGCTGTGCATGAGCACTTGGGATCCCCCCGTCGCACTTTCGTGCATTGCGGAGGTTTCGCGCCTGCTGCGCCCCGTAGGGCCTGGGGCCGTGTCTCAGTCCCCATCTCCGGGCTCCCTCTCTCAAGGCCCGTACCGATCGTAGGCTTGGTGGGCCATTACCCCACCAACTACCTAATCGAGCGCAGTCCAATCCTCAGGCGCATGTGCTTTCGAAAAAGAATCATTCCAGACTGCTTTTTCTATGGGGTATTATCCTCAGTTTCCCAAGGTTATCCCCCACCTGAGGGTATGTTAACCACGTGTTAATGAGCCGTCCGCCATGGCCGAAACCATAGACTCGCATGGCTTAGTCGAATCCCAATAGCAGTGGCCTCCGGCGGGATCAACCGGAATTAGTAGCGTAAAAGGATTTTACGCCACCCTCTCGTGGAGTACATCATTTTACATTAAAGGAAATGACATTTGGTTGCTATCTAGGTTTCACCTAGATTGTAGGCTTACATCGCACCTGAGTGTTTCAGTCAGGTGTTCACTTCAATTGCATAATATGCAAGTGATATGGATAGTGCAATGTTTTTAGGTTTGAAACGATAGTATATATAAAAAATTAATTTGATGAGAATTATAATCTAAAAAATCCCTTAATTTAAATATACCAATTAAAATACCTAAAATAAAAAGTGACTAACGGCGTCACATTGTTCCCACCAGATGGCAGTACTTAATGAATCGCTGGAGGGCTTAATTTCCGAGATCGGGATGGGATCGGATGTAACACCTCCGCTGTGACCGTTATGTCAAAGAGTTAAATTAAAAGTGCATCTATTGCCCCCGTATCTTTAAGTGTCCAGATGCCTAAGTTATCTCTTGAACTATTAGTACTAGCGGGCTGAACATCTCGGAAAACCTTGATGCGTACACCCCTAGCCTATCAAACCTGTCTTCTACAGATGTTCTCGTTCCCGAAGGAAACGGCTGTCTATTTTCAGGATGAATTTCGAGCTTAGATGCTTTCAGCTCTTATCTCTTGGCGCGTGGCTGCTCGGCAATGCCTTGTCAGACAACCGATCGACTAGAGGCGCCGACGGCCCGTTCCTCTCGTACTAGAGCCACCTTTCCCTCAGACAGCCAACACATCCAGCAGATAGCAACCAACCTGTCTCACGACGGTCTAAACCCAGCTCATGATCCCCTTTAATGGGCGAACAGCCCCACCCTTGGGTCCTGCTGCAGACCCAGGATGGGAAAAACCGACATCGAGGTAGCAAGCCGCGGGGTCGATATGGGCTCTTGCCCGCGACAACTCTGTTATCCCCGGGGTAGCTTTTTTGTCATCCCTGGCCCCCATCAGTGAGGCACAGGGGTTCGTTAGGCCCGGCTTTCGCCTCTTCGTTGCGTTTTGTTGGCAACAAAGTCAGGCTGGCTTTTGCCCTTACACTCAACAGCGGAGTCCTGACCCGCTTGAGCCAACCTTTGGGCCCTCCTGATGCATTTTTAGGAGGGTACCGCCCCAGCCAAACTGCCCACCTACCGGTGTCCCCTAAAAGGGTAAGGAACATGGTCATGAGAGGGTGGTGTCCCAGGGTCGCCTCCACCTTTCCTGGCGAAAAGGTTTCGATGGCTCCCACCTACACTGTACACTCACAACCATGCCCCAACGACAGGCTGCAGTAAAGCTCCACGGGGTCTTCGCTTCCCACTGGAAGTCTCCGGCCTTTGCGCCGGAATGGTAGGTTCACCGGATTCTAGTCGGGGACAGTGGAGGTCTCGTTACGCCATTCATGCAGGTCGGAACTTGCCCGACAAGGAATTTCGCTACCTTAAGAGGGTTATAGTTACCCCCGCCGTTTACTGGCGCTTCGCCCGGTTGGAACCGGGGTTCACGTACCAGCACTGGGCAGGCGTCGGCCTTAGTACACACCTTTTCAGGCTCGCTAAGACCTATGTTTGTATTAAACAGTCGGACCTCCCTGGTCACTGCGACCAGCGATCCCATATATAAACAAGATCACTGGCACTCCTTCTCCCGAAGTTACGGAGCCAATTTGCCGACTTCCCTCGACTAGATTCATCCGCTACGCCTTAGGATACTCACCTAGGGGCACCAGTGTCGGTTCTGGGTACGGACATCTAAAATCCTTGTTAATTCCCTTTTCACGGGCTCCAGAGATCGGCCGAACCCTCCTAACGGAGAGCTCATCACTCTTTCATCCGGTTCTCGTTATTACAACTCTCCCCGGACTTATAAGCTTGAATGCCCAGACAAGAACACTCAGCCTACCCAGAAGCGTCGGAAACTAACCTAGTGTTGCCACGCGTATTTAGATGGCACAGGAATATTAACCTGTTTCCCTTTCCTCTCAAAGAAGTTAACTCGAGAGTTAGGACCGGCTTACCCACAGCTGACAAACATTGCTGTGGAACCCTTGCCCCTTCGGCGGTGGGGATTCTCACCCCACTTATGCTGTTACTACTACCGGGATCTTCATTTCTACGAGGTCCACTCGACTTCACAGCCGAACTTCTGCCCTCGCAGAACGCCCCCCTACAGGATCACCTTTCGGTGCCCTTGGGTCTCGGCGGCCGATTTAGCCCCGTCCATTTTCGGGGCCCTTGATCTCGACAGGTGAGCTGTTACGCACTCGTTAAAGGATGGCTGCTTCTAAGCCAACCTCCCTGCTGTCTTAGACCAAGGACGCCCTTCGTGTTCACACTTAATCGGCACTTAGGGGCCTTAACCCAAGTCTCGGCTATTCCCGTCTCGGACATACAGCTTACCCGTATGCCCTCACTCGGAGCATGCGACGACGACAAGTTCGGAGTTTGACAAAACAGCGAGGAATTTCTTCCCCTAACCACCTTATCAGTGCTCTACCTTGCCGACTATCTAAACTCCGGCTGACCTGAGAGTCACTTCGGAGGGAACCAGCTATCTCCGGGCTCGATTGGCCTTTCACCCCTAGACCGAGGTCAGAAGAGTGCTTCGAACGGCAACAACTCTGCAGGCCTCCATCCCTCAGTTGAGGGACTTCACCTTGCCCCGGCCTAGATCGCCCGGTTTCGGGTCATATTGCTGTGACTCCGGGCCCTTAAGACCCCGTCCCTCAAGATTTTGCGGACTTGTTGGTTTCCCTACGCCTACGATCGTGAAGATCTTAAGCTCGCCACAACAATATACTCCCCGGCCCGTTTTTCGAAACGGACGACACAACCCTGGCTCTATACTTCGTACAGCCACCTTGCGACGGTTTCCTTCAATATAGTTGCCTTTGGGGCCGTGTCATACCATACCTATCTGGTTTCAGGCTCTTTTCACACCCGATTAAAGGTGCTTTTCAGCTTTCCCTCGCGGTACTAGTACACTATCGGTCTTGGAACGTATTTAGAGTTGGAAGTTGATGCCTCCCAAATTCCCGCGCGATATCCAACGCACGGTACTCAGGGACACTTCAAACCTGAATCGATTACGCTTACGGGACTTTCACCCTCTATAGTGTGACGTTCCAGTCAACTTCAGCTTTTCTCAACAGGCGAAAAGAAGGCCCTATAACACCACATCTCCCCGAAGGGATTCAGTTTGCTCTGATCCGCGTTCAATCGCCTCTAATAACGGAATCTCTATTGATTTCTCTTCCTGCGGGTACTAAGATGCTTCAATCCCCCGCGTTCCCAATCCTTAACGGATTACAAAGTAGGAAGTCCCATTCAGAAATCCCAGGTTCAATGACTGTATGCGTCTCGCCTGGGCTTATCGCAGCTTACCACGTCCTTCATCGGCGTTCCAAGCCAAGCCATTCCCCAGATAGGGTAATAGATAAATCTAGGCATCTGGATAACACCAGATACGGAGGCTTATGCACGACCTTCACTAAAAATCCGGTCCTCGGTCCATAATATCTAATATCATGGACTGAGCAACTAACAGCCTACAATCTTTTAGTGCCTAGTAGCAACCATTGTTCTTTTTTTAGGAGGTGATCCAGCCGCAGGTTCCCCTACGGCTACCTTGTTACGACTTCACCCCCCTCGCTGAGCCCAAGTTCGACCCTAGCCAAAGGCCAAGGCCTCACTTCAACCCAACTCGGGTGGTGTGACGGGCGGTGTGTGCAAGGAGCAGGGACACATTCACCGCAGTATTATGAACTGCGATTACTACGGATTCCAGCTTCACGTGGGCGAGTTACAGCCCACGATCCGAACTACGACTAGGTTTAGGAGATTTGCGTCCCTTTTCAGGGTTGCGGCCCATTGTCCTAGCCATTGTAGCCCGCGTGTAGCCCAGGAGATTCGGGGCATGCGGACCTATCGTTGCCCGCTCCTTCCTCTGACTTAGCGCCAGCGGTCCCCTATGAGTGCCTTTCTCCCGGAGGAAAAAGTAGCAACATAGGGCACGGGTCTCGCTCGTTACCTGACTTAACAGGACGCCTCGCGGTACGAGCTGACGATGGCCATGCACCACCTCTCAGCGCTTCAGGCAAGGTCGTCAACCTGGCCGTCATCATGCTGTCGCTCCTGGTGAGATGCCCGGCGTTGAATCCAATTAAACCGCAGGCTCCACCCGTTGTGGTGCTCCCCCGCCAATTCCTTTAAGTTTCAGTCTTGCGACCGTACTCCCCAGGCGGCGAACTTAACGGCTTCCCTTCGGCACTAGATAGGCACGGGGCCTACCTAACACCTAGTTCGCAGAGTTTACGGCCAGGACTACCCGGGTATCTAATCCGGTTCGCGCCCCTGGCTTTCGTCCCTCACCGTCGGACCCGTTCCAGACAAGTGCCTTCGCCATAGGTGGTCCTTCAAGGATCAACACATTTCACCGCTACCCCTGAAGTACCCTTGTCCTCTCCCGGTCCCAAGTCCAGCAGTATCCCTGCCAGTCCTGCGGTTAAGCCGCAGGATTTAAACAGGGACTTACTGGACCGGCTACGGACGCTTTAGGCCCAATAAGAGTGGCCACCACTCGGGCCGTCGGTGTTACCGCGGCTGCTGGCACCGAACTTGCCCAGCCCTTATTCCTCAAGCTGTTTACACTTGATAAAAGCCCATGCTGTGCATGAGCACTTGGGATCCCCCCGTCGCACTTTCGTGCATTGCGGAGGTTTCGCGCCTGCTGCGCCCCGTAGGGCCTGGGGCCGTGTCTCAGTCCCCATCTCCGGGCTCCCTCTCTCAAGGCCCGTACCGATCGTAGGCTTGGTGGGCCATTACCCCACCAACTACCTAATCGAGCGCAGTCCAATCCTCAGGCGCATGTGCTTTCGAAAAAGAATCATTCCAGACTGCTTTTTCTATGGGGTATTATCCTCAGTTTCCCAAGGTTATCCCCCACCTGAGGGTATGTTAACCACGTGTTAATGAGCCGTCCGCCATGGCCGAAACCATAGACTCGCATGGCTTAGTCGAATCCCAATAGCAGTGGCCTCCGGCGGGATCAACCGGAATTAGTAGCGTAAAAGGATTTTACGCCACCCTCTCGTGGAGTACATCATTTTACATTAAAGGAAATGACATTTGGTTGCTATCTAGGTTTCACCTAGATTGTAGGCTTACATCGCACCTGAGTGTTTCAGTCAGGTGTTCACTTCAATTGCATAATATGCAAGTGATATGGATAGTGCAATGTTTTTAGGTTTGAAACGATAGTATATATTTCACACGAAGGAATATTAAAAATGAGGTGAATCTATGACTCTTGACCGCAATGGTAAAATCATAGAAATCGGTTCCTATGTAAAATACATCAACACAGGAACACATGGAACCGTCAAATCAATTAAATCAGAAGACAATGAAGAATGGGTTCTTTTAGAGAATAATATATTTTACAGACCCGAACTTCTAGAAGTTACAGATCAGAAAAAAATTGAAAAAGAAGAATCAGAACAAGAGCTGATTGAAAAAGTAATCGGAGAAGAAATTGACCTCGATGCTGCTGAAAACAGTTGTGGATGTGGAGCAGGTTAATTAGTATAATTTCAATTATCAGGGTGCAGTTATGGACAGTCTTTTGGAACTAAACCGGGTAAATTCAGCAAGAACAATAATAAGAAAAAAAATAAAAGATACTGGTAGAACCGGCATTTACGACCTAACCGGCCTTTGTGGCGGATTTGAAATATGTGAAGAGCATTTGGAATTGATTGAAACATATGTTGGACCCGCGATATTTTCAGAAAAGATAAATAACGCTGGTTTAATCCATTTATCTGGAAATTCTGAAATCCATAACGTAGTATGTTTTAACAGAACTTCTTCAGCAATATTATCTACAATTATGGCTCTTTCAAAGTCTTTTAAAAAACTGGTCCATTACGTTCCAGAAAAACCTGCACATCCATCGATTCCGCGAAGTTGCGAAATTTTTGGGATGGAATACTTTGAAAGCGATTCATTGGAAGAAATTCTATCAAAAATCGATGAAAATGCCCTCACAGTTATAACTGGGGCTACAATGGACCATAAAATAGTTTCTGGGAAAATCGCAGAAAAAATAATATCTTATGCAAAATCTAAAAAATCACCAGTATTTTTTGATGATGCCTCAGGTGCTCGCCTTAGAAAACTTTATGAGGAAATGCCTGCTCTCGAAATGGGTGCAGATATAGTTGTAACCAGTATGGACAAACTCATGGAAGGCCCAAGAGCAGGACTTCTTGGCGGGAATAAAAATTTGGTTGATATGATATATTCTGAAGGCTTGAAATTTGGACTTGAAGCACAGGCTCCAATTATGGCTGCAGTAGTAACTGCCCTTGAAAGCTTTGACCTAAATAGTTTAAAAAATGCATTTGAACGTGCAGAAAAAATAGATATGGCTTGTTTTGAAGCTGAAAAACTTGATTTTGAAAAAACTCCGACTGGGTTCATAATAAAAAACCCGTCAGAAGAAAAATTAATTGAAACTGCATTAAAATTACTCGAAAATTACGGAATAGTTACAATTACCGCGGCAGGCATGCCTGGTGCAAGTAAAAACATAAGAATAGACTTCTGTTCAAAAGATGCAGAAAGAATCTCTGACGAATATATCTTAAATGCGATTTTAAATTCTTTAAAATAAAATACTAAAAAAATAAAATAACTTTTTTAAATTTTTAAATTAATTCTTCGGGCCTATGGAGTTCTCCACCGATTTTTCCACATCCTAATACGTCACATTTTGCGTATTTCATAACTTCTTCTGAAATCTGGCCTAAATTCATTTCTGGAACTATAATCTTTGAAGCCTTAAGTCCGCTTATTAATTCACCGGGAAATGGAAATACTGTTTTTAACCTGATGTATCCAACATCCTGTCCCTCAACCCTTAAAGTTTCAACCGTGTGCTTTACGGTTCTTGAAGGGGTTCCGTAGCAGATAAACATTGTTTTGCTGTCCAAGTACTTTCCTTCGTATAATACAATATCATCTTTATTTTCCAAAATTTTATTGCATATTCGTCTAACCAATTTATCGTGTGTTTCTGCTGAAACGTCAGGGTAGCCGTTTTCACCGTGAGTTAAACCCGTTATGTGAACATTGTATCCTTCACCAAATGTTGGCATTGGAGGAATTTGCTTATCAAATGGATATGGCTTAGCACAAGGTTTTTCTTCTGGTTTTTCACGGTTTATTACTTCGATATCATCGTGTAAAACTACTTTTTCTCTCATGTGTCCTAAAATTTCATCTGCCATTACAAAAACAGGTATTCTGTATTTTTCTGCATAATTAAATGCAATTAATGTAAAATCATACATTTCCTGAACTGATGATGGACAGAGCGCAATAGGTTCGTAATCTCCGTGACTTCCCCATCTCACTTGCATCATGTCCCCTTGAGCGGCTGCGGTTGGCTGTCCTGTTGAAGGGCCACCTCTTTGAACATTTACCAAAACACAAGGCGTTTCGGTCATGTATGCATAGCCGATATTCTCAAGCATTAAGCTCATTCCTGGACCACTTGTTGCAGTCATTGACTTCGCACCTGCCCAGCTTGCACCAATTATTGATGCAATACTTGCAATTTCGTCTTCCATTTGTGAATAAAATCCGCCAATTTTTGGAAGTCTTTTTGCCATTCCTTCTGCAATCTCAGTTGAAGGAGTAATTGGATATCCCCCAAAAAACCTGCATCCTGCCTTTATTGCGCCTTCAACACATGCCATGTTTCCCTGCATGAAGTTAACTTTTGTCATTAAATCACCGAAATATCCGTAAATTATTCAAAATCCATTATACATTTTCGCTACTAATATCTCCAAGAACATAATTATATAATTTATCCACGTCTTTGTCGATTCCGTACTTTTTAAAATACCTTAACAAATTTTCAATATCTCTTTTTAAATAGTATTCTTCATCATATTCCACTTCTTCAAATGGCAATTTGTCCAATTTTCCTTTTTTTCCAACTTCAATCGCCTGAGGCCAGTCAATAAGTACAAAATCTCCTTCTGAATCAATTAATATATTAAATTCACTTAAATCTCCGTGAATAATTCCTAAATCGTATGTTTTTTTAACTTCTGCCATTAATTTCCAGAAGAATTCTTCGGGATCAACATCTATTTTAATAAGATTTACACGCTTTAATTCTTCACCATGAAGTTTTCCCATTATTATTGCGTGCCTGTTCTGTTCAATTGGTTCAGGAACTTTTACAATTGGAAAAAGCATTGTTAAAACTTCAAATTCTCTTGCAGCAGTGAGCCGTGAAGCATAAAGCCAGCTGATGTGCCTTTTATTTGCAAGATATTCCCTGTATCTTTTCCCCATTGAAAAACAGGTTCTCCCAAGTTGGTGGAATTTTAAAACAGCTTCACGGTGATTCGTAAGCATTACGTGGTAAACGTCGCCTTCCTTTCCAACGCCAACTTTTCCACCAATTCCTGCAATTAATTCCT
The DNA here is from genome assembly GCF_000016125.1 of Methanococcus maripaludis C5. Classification (GTDB taxonomy): domain Archaea; phylum AGJL01; class Methanococci; order Methanococcales; family Methanococcaceae; genus Methanococcus; species Methanococcus maripaludis_D. Next base: position 1,625,267 of record NC_009135.1, on the reverse strand, counting down.
TTTTTATAAACGCATTCATCGCTAAAGCATCGTATCCCCAGTGAGAAAGCCTGTATCCATAATTAGACTTGTTAGTAAACTTAAATTTATTCAATCTTCCGAGCCTGAAAACTATTTCTTTTTCATGAAATCCTGTTTTTCGTCTTAAGTCCTGAATAGGTACCCATTCGTGATTTTTCATTGAAATTTCAATTATTTTTAAAAGTTTCCAGTCTTTATCTTCCATTTCCCTTATTGAACTTAGTACTTTTTCGATTTTTTCACGCTTTTATTTTTTAATATTACTCATTCCTGGTGCTATAAAATTTTAATTATTATCTTATTTTGAAATTTTTTGTAATAATTGTTCTCGTAAATCATCTGCATATTTTATTTTTTCAGTATTATCAATATTCTCAACAATATCGTCCATTCCAAATATCTGTTTGAAATTATTCTGTGAAATATCCCAAATTTCTGAAATATCGGATAATATCATATCTATTGCTTTTTCATTTGTTTTTTCATACGTTGAATCTAAAATTATGCCATAAATCTTCGTAATTTCTTCTAAATCTTTTAATTTTTTATTTTCAGATGTTAATTTTACGAAACTTTTCAGTGTTTCTGAAGTTTGAAGTGTGATTTCTGATACAAATTCTGAATTTTCATTTTTTGTAATAAATTCAATTGCGGGTTCTGAAAAATTATTCAGTGCGTCTAAAATTAAAGTTCCAGCTGCGTTATTTTTCAGGATACCTCTTGCATTTAATTTTTCCAAAATAATCTTAAATATTCTTAAAATTTCTGAATACATCATAATTTTGAATTCGATCTGTTCGGGGTGTGATTTTTCCCTTTGTTTTGGTTTTGAAAGTATAAATTTCACAATATTTCCAAGTTTTTCAAATACAATATGTATTAACTCTTTTTCGTCTGCCTTATCAATTTTTAATTCATATTCTTGAGCATACAAAAGTCCGATTCTTTTAATTCCGTTTACTGCCCTTTTTGATAGATCATAGTTTCGTTCAAATTCGTACTTCGCAATTTTTTCAAGCGAAATTATTACTTCCCGTGAAATGGAAAGCGAAGTTCCGTAAACACTTAATCCTAAATTTTTTAGGTTATCAATGTAACTTTCAAAGAATTTTTTATTTTTAAAGTTGCCTTTTTTTGCTAAAACCGAATAGTTTGCTCCAAGAAGAATTATCCCATTTCTTGCAGTCATGTAGTGGCTAGACTTTAAACTTTTTTCAATTATGTAGTAAACTGTTCTAAGTGTGTTTTTTGGTATCTTTCTTGCAGAGCGGTAATCTTTAGTTTCAGAATCTAACGCTTTGTAATTTTTTATTTCACTTTTTGAAATTGAATTTATCAAGCTTTCAATAACATTTTCAGGTTTTAATCCATTGATCGTGTTTTTCATGTATGGTAAAAGTATCAAAAAATCAAAATAAACGAAGAAGAATAAAATACCGATTAAAACGAAATATGGTACTTCGTATCCCCAAATAATGGGCGGAATTCTCGCTGTAGGCATAAACCCGAGTATCAAAACTTCGTAACTCATTGATACGATATATGAAATTATAAATCCCCAAAACGTCTTGTTGAGCAGAAGATGCGTAATTCTCGTTGAATACTGCTGACTTACCATCTGGATTGCTACAATTGAAATCGATGCAACAATTCCAACAATTGCCCCCTGAGTTTGCGGTAGAGTACTTAAAATATATCTTAAATTTTCATCAAAGCCCGTCCCCCACGCAAAATAAAATAGAGAATAATAAGCAAGTACTACTGAAACTGTGGCAATTATAAGTACCTGAAACCATTCTTTTGAAAACAGATAATTCCACATATAAGAACAGTTTTTACAAATTTTTGAGAGCATCTTGACCACACGGTTTTGTTTAATTAAATATACTAATTAATTATAAATAAAAATATATAGATTAAATACATATCAATTTAAGAATCAATGCGGCGTATTTGGTTCAAAATATAGGCATGGTGAATATATGAAATTTGGATGGATAAAAACAACAGGAACCGATTCCGAAGAGAGAATGGAGTCTGTAAAAGATGCTCTTGAAAGCTCAATTCCTGGACTAATGGTCGAAAAGGAAGAAATAAGCTCTGTAAGAGAACTTGGAAACATAAAAATCGTTTCGGATAGTCTCGATGCAGATGTTGTATTAATCAATAAAGGAGAGGATTTGGAGATTTTAAAATCTGCAAAACTCTCTGGAAAGGAAACTGCGGTTTACGTTGAAATAAACACTAAAGACGATGAAGTATATGCTACAGAAGTAAGCAAACTTGATTTTGTCGATTACGTTGTTTTAGAAGGAAGCGACTGGACAATTATCCCGCTTGAAAACATTATCGCGGATTTATTCGGTGAAGAAATAAAAATCGTTTCAGTTGTAACTAACGTGAAAGATGCGGAAGCTGCATACGAAATTTTAGAAAAAGGTGTTGACGGAGTTGTTTTAATTCCCGAAGACATTAATGAAGTAAAAGATTTCTCAAAATTAATTGAAAGAATGAACTCTGAAAGCTTAAAACTCGACTACGCAACAGTTACAAAAATCGAACCTGTTGGAAGTGGTGACAGGGTCTGTATTGACACCTGTTCCATGATGGAAATGGGGGAAGGAATGTTAATTGGATCGTACTCAAGAGGAATGTTTTTAGTCCATTCAGAAACCGTTGAAAACCCGTACGTTGCTACAAGACCGTTTAGGGTAAATGCCGGACCTGTTCATGCCTATATCTTGTGCCCGGAAAATAAAACAAAATATTTAAGCGATTTAAAAGCAGGAGATAAAGTTTTAGTCGTTAATAAAAACGGCGAAACGAGAGAATCCATTATCGGACGCGTAAAAATCGAAAAAAGGCCGCTTTTCCTTGTTGAAGCAGAATATAATGGAGAAAATCTAAGAACGATCCTCCAAAACGCAGAAACAATCCGATTAGTTGGAGAAGATGGAAAACCAGTTTCAGTTGTTGATTTAAAGGTTGGAACCAAGGTATTGATAAAACCTGATGAAAACGCACGACACTTCGGAATGGCGATTAAAGAAACCATTGTAGAAAAATAATTTAATTTTTACTTTTTTAATTTTGAAAATAAGGAAAATAGAAAAGATTAGTATCGATTTTTAGAGTTTTATAAATCTTTTGAGGTAGATTTTGTAAGCTACGTGTGACATAATAGCCAAAAATGCCACATAAGCTCCCAAAGTCATTGTTATTATTGGTTCCATATTTTCACCGTATCTAACTATCCACTAGTGGACACTGAGTGTCTTTCTTCTGACGATATAAACCTATGTGTGATAATTATTGTCATTCATCATATTTTATAGATCAAAAATTAGCGTTTTTAAAAATTCACCTGTAAAATGTCCGTATTTTGGAAAAATCTAAAAAAATAGGCGCTAAAATTATACCTAAATTAATAAATAAATGAAATATCATAACGTCATAAAATCAAAATTGACTATTACAGAGGGCCATTATGCAGATCAAAATTGGAGAAATTGAATCAAAATTAAATAATATTATCGAAGAAGAAGGGGCTGCTTACTTCGTACTAATAGATCCTGACGAAAAAAACTACCGAGAAATCGCAAATCACGTTAAGGATTACGCTGATGCGATAATTATCGGGGGAAGTATTGGAATCATTAACCTTGATGAAGTTACAAAAGAAATCAAAGAAATCACCGGCCTTCCAGTAATTTTATTCCCTGGAAACGTTGACGGAGTTACAAAAGAAGCCGATGCAGTATTATTCATGAGTTTGATGAACTCGAAAAATACCTACTGGAACATGACTGCACCAACCCTTGGAGCCCTCACGATTAAAAAATACGGACTTGAAACACTCCCAATGGCCTACCTTGGAATTGAACCGATAAGCAAAACTGCAGTTGGATTTGTAGGTGAAGTAAATGAAATTCCTCAGAAAAAACCTGAAATTGCAGGAATTTACAGTCTTTCGGCATCATACTTTGGAATGAGATGGGTTTACCTTGAAGCTGGAAGCGGTGCAGAGTACCCAGTAAACAATGAAATGATTGGAGTTTCCAAAAAATTAAGTGGAATAAACATTATCGTCGGCGGAGGAATAAGAACTCCAGAAGTAGCTTACGAAAAAGTCATGAGCGGTGCTGACGTAATTGTAACCGGAACTTTAACTGAAAAGGACCCTAAAGCAGTTGAAGAAATGAAAAAAGCTATCAAAAAAGCTGGAATGGATAAATTAAAAATGTTATCTAAAAAATAAAAAAATAAAATAAAAATTAACTTAAATTATTTCGATTTTTCCCTGATTCCACTCAATTACGTGAGTTTCTTTTTTAGACAAATCCTGTATCGGGACAATTCCCGGCGTAGGCTTGATACCCATTCTTTTCTGGAAATCGGTTTGTTCTTGGAACGTACCGCTGTTTATCATCCTGACTCCATGATAATTACCATAACCGTTGATATGAATGTGTCCGGTGTGGAAAATATCTGGTTCTGTATGTATTGCCAAATAATCGATATGTTCCGGAGCTATTGGGCACCGTCCACCGTATGTGGGACATAAATGCCTTCTTTTTAAAAGTTCTTTCATAATTGATGGAGGGTTTGTATATTGAGCTACGGAAACCTGTCCAATAATATCATCAAAACTTCTGCCATGATACAATAATAAATCAAGGCCGTGCATGTTTACAACACCAGGATTTCCAACAAAAGTTACATTCTCTTTTGGAAACAGGCTTGTTATCGATTCATCAAATGTAGGCTGCGGTTCCGCAGGTCTTAGCGCGTCGTGGTTTCCAGGAGAAATTATGAATTTTATGTGCTCAGGAACCTGTTCTAAATAAGCTGCAACTTCTGCATACTGCGAAATTATATCCACATCATAGAGATCGTACTCCTGACCAGGATAAATTCCAACACCATCCACCAGATCCCCTGCAATTGAAATATATTTCAATCTACTTACTATTTTTTCTTCTAGACCACTATTTACTTCCCCGTTTAGGAATTTAATAAATTTTGCAAATACTTTGTTTGAAAACTCGTGGCTTCCAACGTGAACGTCTGACAAAAATGCAGTGTATATTTTTTCGTCTGTTGTTTTTGTAGGCTTAGGGGTAATATCGGGCCTAAAAGCCCTATCCACAAACATTAAGTCTCCTTTATCGTTAATAGTTCCTTCAAAACCTATGACTTCATCTAAAAGAACGTCTGATGGAAGATCTCCTTTATCCATTTTGTCTTTCATCAAAAGTAGCCTGAAAGTTCCGTTTTCGTCCTCCAATTCAATCATTTTGTGTCCGTTTTTAGTGGTATTCGCGTCTGACACAATCCCTGCAATGAAAACTTCATTTTCTTTTTTTCTTCTGAAAAGCTGGTTTAAGGGATACGCTTTCTTTTGAACCTTTAATTCGATTATTTTTCTTAAAGTACTGCATCTATCCTTAAAATATTTTACAAAGTCGTCGAGTGTACCCTCACACGTTGATTTTCCAGTAACGTCGTATTCGTCGTAAACGTGTATTTGTGCTTCGATATCTTTTGCGTAGTAGTTTATTTTGTTATTAACACTTTCTCGAATAGACCTTATTTCTAAAAGCCTTTCTTTTCGCTCTTCTTCCAATTTTTTATGTATTTCATCGAGCTCGGGCTCTTCTTCCCCAACGTCTTCCAAATCGAGATCATAAACTTTAGTTTCTTTTTTAATTTCTTTTTCGATAGGAACTTCCGGTTCAACAGGCTCAAAATCATCGTGTTCCACAATTTTCTGATTTTCTGACGCCACTTCGTTTGATGTGTAGTATGCTAAAAAATCGAATTTTCCGTAGTCTTCAAAAATATTTTTTAAATTATTTCCCAAAAAAATGTTTAAAAAATGTGAATCAAGGAGTATAAAATCGTCCTTTTTACTTTTAAATTCTTTTATCTTATTGAATAAATCTGAAAAATCTTCAGTATCAAGATTTTGGATTCTTGAGTAGGAATCCTGGGCTAAAAGTACCTGGATGTTTAAAAAGTCGTTTATCATAATTTCACGGTTATTCTGATTTTTTTACATGTCTGTTAATGTTGTGGCACAGGTAATCAAGAGGATGAATTATATCTTTCCTTGAACACGTCGAGTCCGGCCTGCAGTAATATCCAAGCCCTTTTCCACCATCATCACGCCAGTTTTTGCAGTACTCGCAGTGCGTTATATGGTTTGCGACTTTGTACCCAATATTATGACTTATATAGTATTTAGTTTTTTCAACATCGAAATCCCCAACAGATTTAAAAATATTTATTATTTGATCTAAAAATCGTTCGATTTGTTCTTCCGTTGCGATATCCTGCGCACTTCTGTTTGTAATTGTTCCTTCTTCGATTGGCCTTAAATTAGGATCGAATTGAGATACAAATCTATAAACAACAAAACTACGCCTTGCGTAGTGCGATGGAGAACCGCCGGACAATATATCGTTTAAAATTTCCCTCATGCATGGAGGATGCCATTCTTCTGGAATTTCTCCAGAATATTCTTTAGTACTTACCCGAATTCCGCTTTCGATATTGTAATCTATTTTAATTTCTGAAAATGCTTCTTCCGATTTTTTCACGAGCAGATCTTTTATTTCCGTTGGCATTTGTGCATTTCGAACTTTATCAACGTAATCTTTAATTTTTAACCTTATCTTTTCGAAATTATAGATTGACTGCCGTTTTTTATTCAATAGAACAATATCTCCTTCGAGAATCATTCTTTCAAGGTGTAAATCGTTATTCCTTGAATTTGCCGCAACATTGATAAAATCCCAAATATTTACTCGCGAATCCCCCTCTTCAAGAGGTATTTTTTCTGCATATTCTTCTGCAAGCTTTTTGATGTAAATATTGTGATTTTTAGAGTTTGCTGCAAGTATAAGTGTTAAATAATCTATTTTTTCTGAAAATATATCAATTTCCCCAGTACTACATACGCCTAAGAGATTTTGATATTCTCTTGAAAACTCCGAAAATTCTTTTTCATTATCTTCTTCTGTTACTTCGGGGTTTTTATTCCAAAATAAAAGTTTTAAGCGATATTTGATTAATTTAAGGTTTGAACTATCATTTATTTCGTCAATCAAATTCAAATCCCGAATACTTTCCATGTTGTCTAGAAACACTGAAATCACAGATTAACAAATTATAATTTATTCGTTCATTTTGTAGAGGAAAATTGCAACTTCGCCAATTGCCCCAATATTATTCTCTAAGATATGCATTCCATTTCCTTTTTCGAGTTCTTTTTTTGAAAAACCTGAAGAATTTCCTGAAAAAATGATTAAATCCCTTTTTCCAATTGATTTGAAGTCGATTTTTTCACTTGCAATCCCCCTATCTGCTACCAATATTACTCGTTCAGGGTTTAATATCTCTACTGCATCGTCGATGTCTTCGAGAAACATTAAATTTTTATTCAATTTTATCGCCAGTTTCTGAGCGATTGGAACTCCATTTTGAGCTGCTGAACCTGTTGCTCTTGTAAATATTACTGAATCAATCCCCATTCCAAAAACTGTCTTTGTAAATTCTTCTAGCTGTTTTGAACTAAAAGTGTTGTGAAGTGCGATAAACATGAGCATCCTCTTTGTTATTTTTCATTTTAATTTTATTTTGTTATTATTCGTTAAAATATTTTTTAACTTCTTTTGCAATTGCTAAAGATAGTGAAGGGGGAACGCTTTCCCCAACTTGGTTGTACTGTGCAGTAATTCCACCTGCAAAAATATGAGTATCAGGATAACTCATGAGTCTTGCCTGTTCTCGAACTGTTAAAAGCCTATCTTCATCAGGATGGATAAACCGCCTTTTTCCCATCACAGTTTCAGAGTTTCCTTCCATTGACAGCCTTATGTAGTTATCCAAAACTCCACCACATGCTTTGAACTTAACTGCTGATCCGCCAATCTTAATTTTATGAATATTCTTTGCAATTTTTTCTGGAAGCGGATATTTTTCATTGTTTATTGCATTTCTATCGATATTTGATAAAGCAGTTTTTACATCTATATTATCAGTTTTTTCGAGATTTAAGGGAATATTGGAAATAATTACCCGTTTTCTAAGTGAAGGGTTCCCGTAATTTTCAGAATCAAAAACATGAAAATACAATTCATCGTACCCCACTCTTGAAAACTCTTTTTCTAGATTTTCTCTGGTTTCGTAGTTTAAAATCCCGGGAACGTTTTCCATTACAAAAACTTCTGGAGAAATATCGCCAACAATTCTGATATATTCTAAAACCAGTCTTCCAACTTCATCCCTATAAAGCCTGTTGAATGGGATCTTTTCACGATTTGGATTTGCACCCGTGTATCCTTCACAAGGTGGCCCCCCAATAACGAGATCTATTTTTGAATCAGAAGTATTTTTAATTTTATTCGTTATGTATTTTGAATTTATTTCTCTTATATCCTCATTGATTACGACAGGATTTAAATTTTCATAATTATTTGATTTTTTAAAATCTTCGATATCATTTTGAACCAAAAAATCTTCGAGTTTAAAATAGATTTCTTTTTCTAAAAATTCGTTTAATTTTTTTTCAAAAACCATTCCATTGTAATTTAAAGCATAGGAATTTGCCGCATTTTCGTCCAGTTCAATTGCCAAAAGTGGTTTAAATCCCATTTCGACAAATCCTCTCGAAAACCCGCCACATCCACAGAATAAATCTATAAAATTCATTTTTCCCACGTAAAAATAAGTGCTGATAACCATATAATTGTGATTACCTATAAAAATACATGGTGCTTAAATGACTCATTCAGATCAGTTACAAAATTCAAATCATGGAAAAATTTTGAAAGATTTGGAGATTAAAGACCTCCTTAATTCTTCAAAAAATATTGCAGTTATCGGAATTTCAAAAAATAGCAGAAACCCGAGTTTTTTCGTTTCTAAATATTTGATAGAATCAGGATTTAATGTTTATTTTGTAAATCCAAACTATTCTGGTGAAAAAATACTGGATCATACTGTTTATTCAAATATTTCTGAAATAAAAGAAAAAATAGACATTGTATCAATATTTGTAAACCCTTCAAGAACCATTGTGATTGCCGAAGATGCGGTTAAATTAGGATTTAAGGCTTTCTGGTTCCAGCTTGAAACTTCAAATAGAGGGACTATAGATTATGTTTTAAAAAACGGTTTTGATGTTGTTTTGGAAAAGTGCATTATGGTGGAACATCAAAAATTTTTATAGTTTAAGGAAATAGTTATTTTGATTTAAAAAAGGTGACTTTGATGAACATTTTAAGAAGGGGAAGACTTGGAAGCAACGTCAAGGAAGACGTGATGAAATTCACTACAAGCCTTGAATTCGATAAAGAAATCTTTGAAAGCGACATTTTATGTGATATTGCGCATACCACAATGCTTGTCGAACAGAATGTGATTTCTGAAGAAAATGGTAAAAAAATAATTGCAGAACTTAAAAAAATAGCAGAAAAAGGCATGGAAACTCTTGATCTTGATCCATCACTCGATGACATTCATATGGTTATTGAAAGCGAATTGATAAAAGAACTTGGTGAAGATGTTGCAGGCAGAATGCATACCGGAAGGAGCCGAAATGACGAAGTTGCAACTGATTTAAGGCTTTCTTTGAGGAAAAAAGTTCTTGAAATAATTACCCATTTGATAACAATGGAAAAAAACATGCTTGCGGTTTCAAATGAGCATAAAGAAACACTTACTGTCGGATACACGCACTTACAGCAAGCACAACCGGTAACTTTCGGACATCAAATTTTAAGCCACATTTCGGCAATTGAAAGAGATATTTCAAGGTTTTTTGATACATACAACAGAATTAATCTCTCTCCGCTCGGATGCGGTGCAATGGCTACAACCGGATTTAATTTAAATAGGAAAAGAACTCAGGAACTTCTTGGATTTTACGGTTTAATCGAAAATTCAATGGATGGAGTGTCTTCAAGAGATTTCATCGTTGAAACAATGGCAAATATCTCGATGCTTGGAACAAACCTCTCAAAAATATGTGAAGAACTCGTCGTGTTTTCGAGTGCGGAATTTAACACCATTGAAATTGCAAACGAATACACGTCAACCTCTTCGATAATGCCGCAGAAAAAAAATCCCGATGTTGCAGAAATTACCAGGGCAAAACTTTCAACGTTAAATGGGGAACTTGTAACCGTTTTAACGATTATGAAAGCGCTTCCAAACACATACAATAGAGATTTACAGGAAATCAGCCCGCATCTTTGGAAAAGTGTCTACACCTTGATTGATAGTATTCAGATGGTTGACGGAATGATATCAACTGTTAAAGTAAATAAAGAAAGAATGAAGGAAAATGCGGAGAAAAACTACTCTACTGCAACAGAACTTGCAGATACGCTTGTTAGAGAATGCGGAATTGCATTTAGAATGGCGCACGGTATTGTTGGGGAACTTGTGAAAAGATCTATCGAAGAAAAAGTTGAAATTAAAGAAATAATTTCAGAAGTTCTTGAAAAAAATAACCTTTCATTAAGCCAAGAAAAAATTGATACTGCACTTGATCCTTTCGAAAACGTGAAATTAAGAAATGTAATCGGCGGACCTGCACCTGAAGAAGTAGAAAGAGCAATTTCATCATTTAATGAAAAAATTTCAGCTTATAAAGAAAATTTAGATGAAAAAATTGCTGAAATCGAGTCTGTTAAGGAAAATTTATTAAAATAAAAATTAAAAAAATTATAAAATATTAAAAACCCTTTTTAAAATTATAGTTGCGTAGCTTCCTTTCTTTAAACTAAATTCTAAAGCTATTTTATATTTTTTTGAGTTTAATTCGTCAGATTTAAACGTTCCAGTATTGATATCTTCAGGAATTGAAATAATCGGTCTTTTCGTGTATTTTAATTTTCCAAAGTCCAATTTCTCAAAATCTGAAAATTTAATCCGTTCTTTCTTTAAAATTGCATTTATTATCTTTTTTTCTGAATCTGTGTATTCTACATCGGAAACTATTGTTGGAAAGTCCATTTCTTTTAATTTACAAAATAATTCTTCATCTATAGATTCATAAAACAAAAATGTTCCGCATGAATAATCAACGTATTTTCTATTTTCTTTTGGAATAATTTCTTTTAAAAACTCTTTTAAACATTCATTCCACAGATAGCTTTGATACGCAGAGATAAATAGCTCTTTCAATCGATTGTCAACATATTTAAACGCTTTTTTGAAATCATTTTCGTATTTTAACGATTTAACCATGTTTCTAAACATTTTACTTCTTATCTGTTTTTTATCAATATATTCCAAGCATTCGTCCCAACTGCCCCAATTTTTCGCAATAAATCGTTTTAAATCCTTTAACTGCTTTTTTTCACTTTTTGTGTAGCTCGTTAAAAGTATTTTAACGACTTCTTCGTAATTGCCTTTCAAAATTTCTTTTGCTATAAATTTACCGTTAAATACACTCCCAAATCTCTGGTCGTCGTAGTAATTGGGTGCGCCAAAACCTAATGCTCTTATATTATCCGCAATCCTTAAAAATTCGTTTTTATCAATGGCCCTTGCTATAATTTCAAATCTGTTTCCATACAATTTTCCGATTTTTAAGGGTTTTTCAATGTTTCCAATATATTCAAGCTTTAAATTATCTTCATTGAGGGACAATTTACCATATTCATTTGGAATAGAAACGTACTGCGTTGTAATCGCGTGCCTATCCTTCAAACCACAGTACCCAATTTCTTTTGTAGGAACTTCAAGGTTTTTTGAAAGATACGATATCGCTTTTAAATTTTCTATTCCGTTTTTTTGGAGGGCATATAGCGAATAATTTCCAGAATCATTTAATTCATAATCTAAAATCTCATTTACGATGAAATCTTCGTGTTTTTGCCTAAATTTCATGATGCACCCATTAAATAGTATTCATCTGATCTATTTCTTTCAAAATATCAGAGTCGTTTCTTTTTACTGCAATTTCTCGAATTTTTTCGATTATTTTTAAGTTTTTACCACACAATTCTCGATATTCTTTACAGTACTCCAAAATATCTCTGTAATGGTCTTCAATTAGGCTTTTATTGTATTTTGATAGTTCGTATGCTACGAGACCTTTTAATGTGGATTCTTTTGAAAATAAAAATACCGGATGAAGCCAGATAACCAGTTTTTCGTCTTCGTACTCCATTACATTTTCTATTTTTTCTAAATCCATGAATACGTCGATATATACCAAAACTTCGGAAATATCTGAATCTTCTGAAATCTTCAGAACTATTGATTCCAAATTTACATCGAATTCTGAGATTTTAATGTCGAGTTCTTCGTCGCTCAATTCATTCCACAGTAATATTCTTTCCCTGTGTTCATATGCAGCCGCTGAAAACGTCTTTAAAATAACTTCGAAAGTATTGTCTAATGAAAAACTGTATTTGTCCGATTTTCTCGAAGAAAGGTGTATTATCATTATTCCGTCATCTATATGTTTTAAATTCACTTTTCTGAGAGTATATTTTCTGTTTGTTGCTTCAAAACTTGGTAATTCGTCGCAGTCCAGTAAATTTTTTATAGAATACCTTTTGCCATCCAAATCCCATAAATTAAGTCCTTTGAATTCAACGTCGAGTGTTTCAGCCATTAAAAGATCTTTTGAATAATCATCAATATTCTTTAAAATATCTCTTAAAATCCTGTTTATAAGTTGATTAGACTCCATTTCAGTCACCATTCTATCCGCCGTGCCTTAAGTACCATCCACGATCCATTATATTTTTGATTAATTTTCCGTTGTATTTTCCAATTCCGAGTAACTCTTTGTTTTCGTTAAATACTGCGACTTTTCCATCCCCAACAACTTCGATGATTGAAGTATCGAAAACGTCTCGTTCGTAGAGGAATAAACTTTCGCCTTTTTCATTTATCCGTGCATAATTTTTTTCAATGTACTTTGAAACCATGGTTATGCCTTCTAATGAAGGTAAAAACTTTTCTTTTCCGGAGATTTCTTCGAGCTCGCCGACATTTATTCCTACACTGTAAATATCCTTGTGATTTTTCAGAGATTCGAGAGCTTTTGAACTTACGTAAACTACGTTTTTTGATTTGCCTTTTAGTATTAAAAAATTCTTAAAATCAAGCTCTTCAGCTTTTTTACCAATATACCTAGAAATGGCCGCTTTTATGGCGCTAATTTCTGAGTTTTCAAGCTTCCTGTGTTTCATAATATCCCGCTTAAATTAGATCTTATAACTATTTAGAACGTGTAACTATATATAACAAATTATAAAAAAGTCTGGATAATTAGTTGTTTTAAATTAATTAAAATCAATGAAAATAGATAAAAAATATTATTTTTGAGATCTGCGAATTGTTGTTTTAACATAACTTTCTATCTTTTTATCTATCTGATTTGAAAGGCTGTTTAGCATTTCAAGGTTTTTTTCAGAGATATCTATTTTTTCGGAAACATATCTTGTTTTTTCCAATTTTTTTACGCCATTTAATAATTCAAGGTCTGAAAAACTACTGTAAAGTTCTCTTCCTGTTGATTTTATTTCATTTTCCACAGTTTTTCCTTCTTTTTTACCATAAATTGAAAAAAGCGGGAATTTTGTAATTACATTCGATCCTGCCATTACAAGCGGCCCGATATTTGTGAGTTTATCAACCCATGTTCCAGATATTATCTTTATTTTTGGGAAATTTAGCCTCACACTTGAAACCCAGTTCATGTAATCAAGGGTCGTTACTGAAGTTTTTCCCTCGAAAATAGTTTCATTTTGGGGGTTTAAAGAATAAAACGTAATCCTATCTAGATTTAATTCCTCAATCAAATTTAAGAGTAATTCAATGTCGTTTTCAGTTTCTCCCATTCCCAAAATTATCGTAATTCCCGTTTTAAGCCCCATATCTTTTGCTTTTTTTAACATTTCTTTAGTATTCGACAGTGGCTTTCCAGGGCATACTTCTTCGTGTAATTTTGGATTTACAGTTTCTACTGCTCCGACGACCCCTTCAACGTTGTTTAAATTTAACTTTTCAAAATCAATTATTCCAACGTTTAAATACTGTTTTGCCTGCTGAACATATGAAACCATTTCTATGGTGTCGTTTAAATCTTCAGTTGTGTATCCATATCCTCCAGAAATGAATTCAAGCTTCCAGCCGATTCTTTTCATTATTATACTTTCTGCTAAAATGGATTCTGGCTTTCTTCTTGCTTTTAAAGGGTCTTTTATTTTTTCCTTTTGTGTTGACATGAAGCAGAATTTACAAGGGTTTTCTAAATTGCAGTACCAGCCTAAAAAAAGGGCCCGTTCTAAACTAGTAATATTTCCGTGGTGTTTTTCCGTTAATTTAAATGCATTAATTGAATTTTCCAAAATCTCCGCAGAATTCATAATATCTCCTGATAAATTTAAAATAGTTGAGTAAAAGATAATATACTACCAGAATTTTAGGGGTTATTTTCGTGAACACATTATCTGAATCTGATTTAAGTGTGACCTTGAATATAAACTATAGAGGTAAGCAGATTACAAAAACTCAAGCCGAAATATTAAAACTGGTTTCTGAAACAAAATCACAGAATAAAGTCGCGGAAATTTTAGGCATTCCTCCCTCAACAGTAAATATTCAGATAAAAAGACTTGAAAATAAGTTAGATTTAAAATTAATTCATTCTTCTCCAGCAGGAACTATGCTATCCGATGATGCGGAACGTATTGTATCTTTTTACAATGCATACCTTGAAAGAACTTCAAAAGAAAAATTTATTGCATGCGGATTTATAAGTGGGGAAGTTGGAAGACTTCTTTTTGACGATGTACTTGTTTCGTCATTTTCTAATGTTTTAAAACTTTATAAATCAAATTTAACGAGTATAGTCGGAATTGACGACCCATACTGGAGCTACAGGCTTGGTGATCCAGTTCCAGTTGCATATGATCACTTTGTAATGGTTTCGAGAGACAGATTTGACTTTAAAAATCTTCTTGGAGTTAACTATTCAGCCCACAGGATCGTTTGGAAAACCCTTAAAAATGAAAAAATAGATTTTAAGGTATCAAAAGTTGTAAAAAACCCATTTTATGCGATAGATCTGTTAGAAGAAGGATACAGTATGTTTTTGAATACCTGTCTTTTAAGGTATGTCAAAAAAGATTATTTAATCGAAACTCCTGATTATTACGATAAAACAAGGCATACAGTAAACTTTATTTTAAATAATTCTATTTTAGAAGATGACTTTGAAGAATTACTCTATAAAAAAGAAAAAGAAATAAAATCTGCAGGTTTTGAACCTGTTCTGTAATTTTTGAAATTATTTAAAATCATCTGACAACTAGTTTTGACATAATTTTTCCAACGATCGGGGAAAGAAAATATGCCGTAGGAAACGCTATAGGGTACCCAATTAAAAATACATTTGGCCAAAAGGCTAAAACTTCTAAACTGAATCCTCGATTTACCAAAGTCATTACTAAAGACATTGCCAATGCCATTACGCCAGACATTAATAATACAAACGTTACTCTTTCGTATTTTTTGGGGATTATCATTCATTCACCGTGTAAATTAGATCTAAAATTTGGATTTGAGTAAAAAATAATAAAAAGAGTGTATGTTCAAAGTATAAAAAGTAAAAATAATATGTTTAGTTATTGAGGAATGTTTCCGCCAGGAACCATTACGGTAAGTTTTACCTGTTTTACGCCCTTTTGTGACGTAAGTTTGTCGGTTAATTCTTTGATTTCTGATGCATCCCCTTTAACGAGAACCACCTCCATACAGTGGTCGTGATCGAGGTGCATATGGATTGTTGCAACGATTAATTTCTCATAATCGTGCTGTATGTTTGTTAATTTCTCCATTACGTCTGTGGAATGGTGATCATAAATAATACTGATCGTTCCAGCCCGATCCCCTTCAAGGCTGTGAATCCACTTATGTTTTATCAGATAATCTCTGATAGAGTCCCGTATGGCCTCACTTCTGCTTGCATATCCTCTTTCTTCGATTATTTCGTCGAATTCTGCAAGTAAATTTGTAGGTAATGAAATACTTATTCTATCCATATCTACCATCGTATGCCTCCCCTAATTTCTTAACTGAAATTACATGTACTAGGTAGTAACTTTGTAATATTTAATAATATCTTAAGAGTCCTATTTAAATATTATGTAATAATAAGGTGAAAAACTTTGAGCGTTATTATCGGATACTATGGAAAAAACGGAGCCGTTATTGCAGGCGACAGTCGGAATTTACTGTTTAAAGGAATTAAAAGTAATAGAGAAAAGCTTGAAGAGCTTCTTTATTCGGGAAAAATTAGGACTGATGAAGAATTAATGAAAAAAGCTTCTGAATTTGATGTTAATGTATATATTAATGATTCCGAAGAAAAGGTTAGGATCTTAGGAAATTTACTATGTGGCGAAATCAAGTCCATTGGTAAAGACTCTAAAAGAAGACGAATGTACCTTTCGAAAGAAAAATGTGCAGTACTAGACATTGAAAATGATCAGATAACCAACAAATCAGTAAAAACAGGGTCGGGAATTGTTGTATTTGGAAATAAATACATAAAAAGTCTTGTTGAATCGGAAATTAAAAAATACATAAAAGATATTTTGAAAATGAGTGTAAAAGAAATTAAAAATTTATTTGAAAAAATACTGGAAAAAACAGAAAATGCAACCTTAAGCGGTAAGTTCGAATATTACTTTGTTGAAACCTACGAAAATAACTTTGAAATGGCCGTTGAAGATGATTTAAACGAACTCTTCGAGTATAGAAAAGAATTATCTTTAAAAATGGTTGAAATGCAGAAAGTAATGATGATTGCCGATAAAATTGTAAAAATAGGGGATGTCGGGAAAATTGAAAATGGAAACTTAGTTTTATACGATGACTTCCTCGCAATAGATAAAATATGTCCAGAACCCACAATATACTGTGAAATAGAAATTACTGGGGAGTTTATCGAAGGTGATGTTATAACAATTGATAATGAATCTTTAAAAGTAAAAAGAACTGGTAATCCAGTAGTGGTTGAAAAAATAATCTGTAAAAAATAATAAATTAATTAAATTTAACTTTTTTTCCGATTAATTCTGTGTTTAAACCTGAAGCTTTAACTTCAAACATCCTATTTGATTTTACTTTTGAATTATAGGTTTTCCACGGAATTAAGTTGCTTGCAACATCAACAATTGTTTCATCTTTTAAAAAAATCACGTCTATTGAATATTTCATAAAAAATGTGTGGATATGTAGTTTTCTATTTCCATATTTAAAGAATAATCCCTCATCTTCTGAAATATCTCTAAACATGAGCCCGAATGCCCGTTTTATAAAATTATCTGCAAGTTTTACAGAATAAATTTTACCATTTAGTTCTAGAGGTTTTGAACTCATTTTTTACTTCCTCTCTTGTACGGCACTGGAACGTACTGCACTGATGGCCTCTGGTTCACAGGTTGCCTGTAAAGATCGAATAATGCATAAACTATTTCTGGTAAATCGGTGTTCACTTCGATTCCGAGTTCCCTTAACTTTCTAATTGTTAATGGATAGTCGTGAGTCCACTTTCCAGTAGAAAGCGTTTCTGATAAGTATTTTGCTTTTTCTTCGCCCATTTTATCTTTCAATATTTCGTAGACGAATTCTTTAACCTGAAATATTGCTTTTCTTGAGATATCTCCCAAAATTAAAGTTTCGTCATCCAATTCATCAGTGTATTTCGTATTTATCGCGTTTATAATTGAAGCTGCAGGGTACTGGCCAACTTGTGGATCTACTGGCCCCATGACTGCATTTTTATCGATTATTATTTCGTCTGCTGCAAGGGCAATTAAACTTCCGCCACTCATTGCATAGTGCGGAATAATAACTGTTGTTTTTGCCTTGTGTTCCTTTAGGGCTGTTGCAATCTGTTCACTTGCAAGTACGAGTCCCCCGGGAGTGTGAAGAATTAAATCTATTGGCATGTCTTCAGGAGTCATCCTAATTGCCCTTAAAATCTCTTCACTGTCTTCTATTGTAATATATTTATAAAGTGGAATTCCAAAGAGGGCCAATTGCTCCTGTCTGTGTATCATGACAATTGCACGGGTTTTTCTAACAGCTTCGAACTGCTTTATAAATTTATACCTTTGTAAAAGCCTGTATCTAAAAAGCACCTGCGGATAGAGGAATAAAAATATGAAAAATATCCACATAACTGATGATGGATCCATTTTGACGGCCCCCGTGAAAATTGTCTTTTGCTCCAATAAAGTCCTTAAATATCCTAAATATCTTATCGTATATATTCTTTTTATATTAGAGTAACATACTTACTTAACCTTATATAATATCTTACTATAATCAAAATTATTCATCTAAAGGAAGAGGTGCACTGATGAGCAATATCCATATCAGTAACCTGAAACTCAAAAAAAATCTTCAAAAACCACCAGTAGATCCTGAAGAAGCCCTGTGTTTAAAATACGTGATTTTAGAACCGGTTGGTTTTCCAATAAATGTTAATGGCGAGAATTTAAAGGTTAGTGTAGAAGATCATGCATTATTTAACTCATACGCTCGAGAACAGTGGGAAAACGAGATTGTAAAAGAAGGCAGATACATATTTGACAGTACAATTATTCCCGAATACGCATTCAAGGTTATTTCGCTCTACCCGAAAGATGGAGGGATTATTACAAAAGATACATTATTTAAATTAGAAAACAGTTGTAAAGTTGTAAATTCTCCAAAATTCAAAGAAACTAATTTTGAAGAAGTTATCGGGCAGCTTGATGCAAAGAAAAAGTGCAAAATAGTAATAAAATACCTTGAAAACCCGGAAATTTTTGGAGAATGGGCACCAAAAAACATTTTGTTCTACGGGTCGCCCGGAACTGGAAAAACAATGTTGGCAAGGGCCCTTGCAACTGAAACTGAAGTACCACTTTATTTAATAAAAGCTACTGAACTTATTGGTGACCATGTCGGAGATGGCTCAAAACAGATTGAAAGTCTGTATGAAAGTGCGTCAGAAAACACCCCTTGCATAATATTTATTGATGAGTTGGATGCAATTGCACTCAGTAGGCAGTTTCAGTCATTAAGAGGAGATGTATCTGAAGTAGTAAATGCGCTCCTTACAGAACTCGATGGAATAAAAAATAATTTAGGAATTGTGACAATTGCTGCAACAAACAACCCAGAACTGCTAGATACTGCAGTTAGAAGCAGATTTGAAGAAGAGATTGAATTTAAAATGCCTGATGATGGCGAAAGATTAAAAATCCTCGAATTATATGCTAAAAAAATGCCTATAACAGTAAATGCAGACCTTAAAAAATACGTTGAAAAAACAAAAGGAATGAATGGAAGAACGATTAAAGAAAAATTCCTAAAACCTGCACTTCATAAAGCAATTTTAGAAGATAGAACTTCGATTGAAGAAAAAGATCTCGATGAAATAATTAAAAAACTCGTTAAAAATACTACTCCGTTAAATTTATACGGATAAGCTATAGTTTTATACGGTACTATACTGGTAGGTAGTAGAACCCCGATAGTGTAAAACAGGCGATACCTTGAGAGATACCAAAACTTACAGATTAGAAGTTACATTTCCTGCAGATCAGGAAGATGAAATTAAGAGAATGGCAAAAGAATGTGGATTTAAAGACGTTATGAAATATGCAAGAGTTTCTATGAAATGTTATTACACAATGAAGACGTTTTAAGGTCTGTCATTGACTTTAACTCTGATTGGAGGTTGTATTGGAAAATACAAAATCCATCAATACCTCTTTTGAAGACCATAAAAGAATCGTGGTCGAAACTGCTGAAAAAGTAAACTACCGTAAGAAGAATTTAAAGATCTTTTACATACTAAAGAAGAAAACTTAAACTTGCTACGTTTTGTTCCAAGTTCTGACAAATCCTGCAATTATCTAAAGATGGCCCGATTAATGCAGAAAACTAATTTAAATTATAATCATACTGATAAATATTTTTTTAATTTCAACCACTTAAAAAAAATAGACTGATATTTACGCAAATAATTATGTAGATGGTTATGTAGGTAATAAATTTACAGAAAAGTATCTGAGAGAAATAAATCTCCCAAACGGTAAAAAGTGTCGAAATATACTTGATTTCCCCAAATCAAATATAAAATCCCCAATTTAAAATCCAACGTTTTAATCCCCAAAACATTTACTATTTTAAAAATGTCTGTTCAGGATCATGGAGGAAAAAGTCCTCCTATCGACCATATCAAAAAGTAAATATTAATAGATTTCTAATTAATTTTATCGATCATACACGATCCAAAAATCTAATATACATATCTTAAGACACTTACCCGTTAATCATTTTAAAAAGAGTAATTTTCAAAATTAAAGGATTATATGTAATTATATTCCTTTTGAATTATTTACTGACATTTAAGCGAAACGACTTTGCTCATTATTTATACATTATGTTTCCGATTAAATTATGATATTTTATATATTATTTATGCCCTATATCAATAATGTTTTTATGTCCCCAATAATCCAAACGATAATGAATTTTACTAATCCTCAAAAAAAGTTTACCCCAATATGAATAACTACATGACACTTTTTACATACCCTCACGTGAAAAGCAGTGAATTCATATCACTTTTACCCTGGGTGACATAAAAACCCTTTTTTCAATTAAAATTTAAAAATAGTATTTTTTTAAGAATTTAGAAAAGTTTTATTTCCAGCGAATGTTAAACTCGTTTACTTTTAGATTTTTATCGACCATGACCATGATGCAAAATACAATTGCAAAAGAAAGTACTTTATCCAAGAGATTTGCAAAAAATCCACTTATATTTACAGAAACAAATAAATCAATTCCATTTTCAACCAAAAGGG
This sequence comes from Methanococcus maripaludis C5, assembly GCF_000016125.1. Classification (GTDB taxonomy): domain Archaea; phylum AGJL01; class Methanococci; order Methanococcales; family Methanococcaceae; genus Methanococcus; species Methanococcus maripaludis_D. The sequence continues at coordinate 1,604,340 of NC_009135.1, read as the reverse complement.
CAGTTATTCTATCAAGTTGTTCTCCAGCAACCCCTCCAAATGCCATATAACTTATCGTATTTCCAATGACTGAAGCAACTATTGAAATAAATATTGATACAACAAAAACTGTTTTTAAATTAAATGGATATTCTTTGAAAATGTATCCAGTAATAAGTCCTATCAGTATATTAACGCCCGCAAAATAGAAATAGCCAGAATCTACCAAAAAACCAAGTGCAATGTTTGTTGCAAGTCCGACAGCTGCACCAATTATCGGCCCCATTAAAACTGCTGAAAAGATAGTTCCGGTAGAATCCAAAAATGCAGGAATATTTAAAATAGGAACTACCTGTGCTCCAACAATGTTAATTCCGATCGAAAGAAGTATTAAATACCGATATAGTACTTTTTTATAGTCTTCACGCTCAATCTTTAATTCATTCATCTTTTCGTCCACAATATCCCCTCTTTAGGTAATAATTGTTTGTTTTCGAAAGTATATATAATTTAAAGGTTTAATCGTGGATTTTATTAAAAATTTAAAAAGATTAATTTAAAATTCAACAGGGTGTCCTTAAAATTAAAAAGAAGGTTAATCTTCCAAATTAAAAGAAAATACGCTTTTTTAATTTATTTAAGAAATGAATTCAACCCAGATTTTCCGTTTTATCAAAATATCCCCACTTTTTCATCTTCTGGCAAATCCAATAGTTAAATTTCCTTTTACGTCTGTCGTTTTAATTAATCCCTGTTTTAAACTGTAAGTTACAGGCTGTTTACTGGCATATCTTGAAAGTATATGGGGTAATAAAACACTCCTCCACTGAATTTCGGATGAATGACTTTGAAATAAATCTAAATTGAATAGTGCCTAAAAATGTAACAAATACGCAATAAATGATTGACGATATAAAAAATAAGATTATTAGCATTTAACAATTGCCAATAATATCCGTAAGAAATTATAAATATAGTGATAATTTCTTTTTTAAATTTTTTAAAAAAATAGGTATTTAATTTTTAAATTTAACTGCGGTTCCGTAGTATGTGTATTCTACCATTTCTTCGCCAGTTTCTTCTGATTTGTATGAAACTGAATCTAATTTTACGCTTATTATTGCATCTGCGCCATCTTCATTTCCTTTTCTAAATAAACCATATAATGCTTTCTTTTTAGCTTCCATTTGGTCTTTTGTACCTGCTTTAGCAGCTAATGATCCCATCACAAATCCTGTGTAGCTTTCAATTTCTTTTCCTTCGATTTTGTCACTTGTTGTTACAATCATAAAAAATCACCTTCTTTTTTCAAAATTAATATGGGATGCAGATATATATCAATTTCTAAATAATTCCATCATTTAAAGAAATCTTCAATTTTAACCTGCTTTCTCTTGTCGTTTACAAACAAACTGTCAATTCCAGACCTTATGATTTCGAGTCTTTGTTTTATGTAGTCGCTTGCATTGTACTTTTCAGCCATTGTTTGTGAAACGTCCATGTACTTTTCAACAGCCCCTTTTGAAACTGTTAAAATCAGTCTGCTTCCACATTTTCTACAAATCCCTTTTAGAGGCATCCTTCGGTATTTTGCACCGCATTTACACCGTACTCCTTGCCTTGAAAAAGCCCTTAAATTTCCAATTAAATCAGGAACAAAATGCGATTGGATAACCTTTTCCGCCACATCCCTTTCATCAGTTGCCCTAATCTTTTTTGCAACCGCGAGTTGAGCTGAGGTCTTTTCCATCATGGAACCCAATGTTTTGTATGCACAAACAAGCGGCCCTTCATCTATTTTCAAAGTTTCATGCGTATATCCGATTCCTTCGTACTGACTCTCTTTGTCAAGCCTGTCTTCAACAGTCTCCATTATTTTTTTGATTTCTTTTGGAGCAATTCCTTCCAGAGATTTTTCGTAGAATTCAAGAGGGTATTCCCACATCGAATCCATGTTATGGACCTCACCATCCACCTCTTTCGGATCCAAAATGGTTGTAAGAACCAGTGGCGCATCCATCTGGCCCCCTCTTTTATCTGGCAAGAATCTCTTTGAAAAATTCATGAATGCATCTAAAAGTAGGAAAAATGCATCTTCATCCCCATCACAGTTTCTTCTTTTTGAAGCATGGAAGTAAGGATGAGCGTACCCTACGTTTGCTTTGCTGTATCCAATGATCCTTCCAACCATTCCTGCGGAGGTGTGTGGCGCCATTCCAATTATTAAATGCCCTACAAGCTCTTCTCTTTTATTCACGTTGTAAAATCTATCTTTTTTGTAGTATTTTTCCAAAAGATCATCTATAAATTTTGAAACATTTAAAAAGTAATCCATGCAGGATTCAGGAACTATGACATCTTGAACATTTAATTCGAGTACCTGATTTTCATTTTCAAGCGGATTTCCGTGAATATCTTTCAAATATCCCAGAGATTTCAGTTTTTCGATATCCCCGTGTATTTCTACAGGCCTGAAATGAGTTACCGGAACATCTGTACAGTCAAACCTTGTAGTGCCGTCTTTAAATACAAATATATCGTTTTTTGCCCTCAATATTGCTTTTTCTAAGGGTTCGATTATTTTATCCTTTGAAGTCATCCCCTTAATACATTTTACATCGCCAGCTTTGTTTATCTTCAAATTTTCGAGCGCTTTGTACCAATATTCTTTTATTGGAAGTTTTATTCGCGAAGGTCCACTTGGTTCAACAGAACTTCCGCAAAATGGACATGTTCTGTACAAACTTACATTTCCACAGCTGCATTTTACATTTGAAATTTCAATTTCGTCAGTTTTTCCCTCGTCAACAGCTTTGTTTATAAGCCTTACAAGTGCCCCGGCATTTCCAATTGGGAAAAGACCATTTACCGGTGGTTTCATCTTTCTGGAAGCTGCCTTTTCTGGCCTACCCATTCTTGCACCAACGTATATGTAAGCATTTCTTCGAATTTCAAATGGCGCTATTGTATTTATAAAGTGCATGTTATTTTTCGTATTTTGAAGTTTTTCTTCGATATCTTCTACAACATCTTGTTTCTCGTCAAAATCATATCCTAATGAATATAATAACGGATAATATTCGAAAATTTCTACTTTTTCATCCACTACTGTGTGCGGACATCCGATAAGTTCCAAATACCGTTTTACAATTGAAATTTCTGGGTCTTCTGGATCATATGTCAATCCCCAAGAATCATTGCTTTCATTGTATCTCCCACCAATAATCCAGTTTCTAAGAACATTGATATTATCTTTAGAAATATCGTGCCAGAAATATGTATATTTTGGATGAAGTGGCGTATTTGTAAGTTTAGCATATTTTACTACTTCTTTTTGATCGGGATTTTCTATAAATTCTTTTGTATATTCTAAATTTTCTGATTTTAAGATTTTTTCATACCACTCGGTACACCAACTGCTTGGAAGTATCGTGTGGTTGTTTTCCAAGAAATCCCCATAGTTTACCAAAATATCCCCTAAAAAGAGAATTTCTTCAACGTCATCCCGATATTGTTTTGCTTTTTCGACCGTATCTATTTTAAGTACACTTTTATCGTTTAATTTAACTATTGGACCTTCGATACTATCAACAGGAACTACACATGTTGCTTTTCCAGGTCTTTCGGTTTTTAACTGCGTTCCTACAGCCATGAAGTCGTCAACCAAATACATTATTGCAGGGTGAAAACCATCTGTAGCAAATCCTGTATTTCTACTTCTTCCATATCTAAGTCTGAACCCGCCTTTTTTAGAGGGGTGTGAAAATACAGGCCTTCCTGCAATAACTTCCCCAATAAACTTGGTTACAGCCTCCACTTCATAATCTTCGTATTGTGATAGGTCTTCTTCCTCTTCGTAGTTAAATTCATCATTTTCTTCTTCAATTTCTTCGACTAATTCTTCTTTTTTGCTTTTTAACTCTTTTAACCAGTCCCATCCTTCAATGCCTAATTTATCAACGTGTCTTAAAATTTTAGGTGCTTTTAGAAGAACACCCTCAACTAGTGCTAAAAGAGCACCGCCCCTAATCTGGTTTGTTTCTATTCTAGGTAAATCCCTGTGTCCACTAACTTCAACGTCGTCTGTTGCCTCCCCAGTAATTTCTACAGATATATTTCTAACGGCCACCCGGATTTCTTCAGCTTTTGGCTGGTATTGGAATGTAGTAACCTCGGACTGGTATAAATCCACTTCTTCCCCGTATCTTTCAACTTCATCGTCTGTTGGCTTAAATTTATCTAATCCCATGTTTTTTCTAACGTAATCCCCAACAAGTACGGCAAGTGCCTGAGCAGTTCCTCCTGCACTCCTAATTGGTCCTGCAAAGTAGATTGCAAGATATTCACCACCATCGTTGTTTTTCTTAATTTTAACGTGTGCGATACCTTCTAGAGGTGCTGCCACGATTCCTTCCGTGATAACTGCTAACGCTGTTCTTACGGCTTGTTCTGCTCCAACTTCTCGCCCGAACTCACCAAATTTTCCTTCAACTATTTCTTTTGCAATTTCAAGTGCCGCAGGTTCTTTTCCTAAGTCCGATACTAGTTCCCTGATACGTTCTGCAACATTTTTTGGACCGACAATTCCCTCTACCCTATCTGCCATATCTTTTGCCAGAGGTATCTCAACGTGGTCTGTTACATCGTATCCAGATTTCCTGCATCCCTCTGCAAGATCGTAAAGGTTTTTTACATTATCTAAAATATTTTTGAAATATTCAGTCATTCCTTTTGAAGCTGAAACATGGAGCATGATTATCACGATTAACGTTAGATTAAAAGTAGTTAGATGATTTAGGTTTTGAAAGCATATATAGTTTTAACAATTTGTGTGGAACATATATAATGGCCAATGTATAAATTAATATTATGGGTATAAGTGGGGGACTATTTTGAAAATTCTTGTATACCGTTCGGAATATGGTTCAAAATACCATAATCTCGAAGAAATAGAATATATAGAAAAACATAGCAATAAAATTGAAATTTTCTTTAAAAACCGTGTTTTGAGTGTTAATTATCTTGATATCCATCATGCCGATGAATTTAAAAAATTTGTAATGACTTTCGAGGGTTTTTTACAGAATGGAATGTGTATTTTGGAAATACCTTATGAATTTGATGTACAGTGAAAACTTTTTTAAAATTTTGTAAATTTTTTTAAAATGGCATCGGGGCTATAGCCTGCCTTCTGTAATTTCGGTGACATTCAGCTTAGCGCGTAATGCTTGCACCCGTGTAAAATAAGGTCGTTTCATCGATTTTCTAAGAATCCTCAATTTTGAAATATCATAGTCATATTTCTTAGAACCGTGTCGTTTCTATACCTTATTCATTCCTTCTCAGGACATCTACACAATTGGGTGGGCAGAGCTTCCTCCCAAATGGATAGTCACCAGCCCCCTTGCCATGAGTTCGGACATATGTCACCCGAAAACTCGAAAGTTAAACGAATAAAAAAAGTGACTAACGGCGTCACATTGTTCCCACCAGATGGCAGTACTTAATGAATCGCTGGAGGGCTTAATTTCCGAGATCGGGATGGGATCGGATGTAACACCTCCGCTGTGACCGTTATGTCAAAGAGTTAAATTAAAAGTGCATCTATTGCCCCCGTATCTTTAAGTGTCCAGATGCCTAAGTTATCTCTTGAACTATTAGTACTAGCGGGCTGAACATCTCGGAAAACCTTGATGCGTACACCCCTAGCCTATCAAACCTGTCTTCTACAGATGTTCTCGTTCCCGAAGGAAACGGCTGTCTATTTTCAGGATGAATTTCGAGCTTAGATGCTTTCAGCTCTTATCTCTTGGCGCGTGGCTGCTCGGCAATGCCTTGTCAGACAACCGATCGACTAGAGGCGCCGACGGCCCGTTCCTCTCGTACTAGAGCCACCTTTCCCTCAGACAGCCAACACATCCAGCAGATAGCAACCAACCTGTCTCACGACGGTCTAAACCCAGCTCATGATCCCCTTTAATGGGCGAACAGCCCCACCCTTGGGTCCTGCTGCAGACCCAGGATGGGAAAAACCGACATCGAGGTAGCAAGCCGCGGGGTCGATATGGGCTCTTGCCCGCGACAACTCTGTTATCCCCGGGGTAGCTTTTTTGTCATCCCTGGCCCCCATCAGTGAGGCACAGGGGTTCGTTAGGCCCGGCTTTCGCCTCTTCGTTGCGTTTTGTTGGCAACAAAGTCAGGCTGGCTTTTGCCCTTACACTCAACAGCGGAGTCCTGACCCGCTTGAGCCAACCTTTGGGCCCTCCTGATGCATTTTTAGGAGGGTACCGCCCCAGCCAAACTGCCCACCTACCGGTGTCCCCTAAAAGGGTAAGGAACATGGTCATGAGAGGGTGGTGTCCCAGGGTCGCCTCCACCTTTCCTGGCGAAAAGGTTTCGATGGCTCCCACCTACACTGTACACTCACAACCATGCCCCAACGACAGGCTGCAGTAAAGCTCCACGGGGTCTTCGCTTCCCACTGGAAGTCTCCGGCCTTTGCGCCGGAATGGTAGGTTCACCGGATTCTAGTCGGGGACAGTGGAGGTCTCGTTACGCCATTCATGCAGGTCGGAACTTGCCCGACAAGGAATTTCGCTACCTTAAGAGGGTTATAGTTACCCCCGCCGTTTACTGGCGCTTCGCCCGGTTGGAACCGGGGTTCACGTACCAGCACTGGGCAGGCGTCGGCCTTAGTACACACCTTTTCAGGCTCGCTAAGACCTATGTTTGTATTAAACAGTCGGACCTCCCTGGTCACTGCGACCAGCGATCCCATATATAAACAAGATCACTGGCACTCCTTCTCCCGAAGTTACGGAGCCAATTTGCCGACTTCCCTCGACTAGATTCATCCGCTACGCCTTAGGATACTCACCTAGGGGCACCAGTGTCGGTTCTGGGTACGGACATCTAAAATCCTTGTTAATTCCCTTTTCACGGGCTCCAGAGATCGGCCGAACCCTCCTAACGGAGAGCTCATCACTCTTTCATCCGGTTCTCGTTATTACAACTCTCCCCGGACTTATAAGCTTGAATGCCCAGACAAGAACACTCAGCCTACCCAGAAGCGTCGGAAACTAACCTAGTGTTGCCACGCGTATTTAGATGGCACAGGAATATTAACCTGTTTCCCTTTCCTCTCAAAGAAGTTAACTCGAGAGTTAGGACCGGCTTACCCACAGCTGACAAACATTGCTGTGGAACCCTTGCCCCTTCGGCGGTGGGGATTCTCACCCCACTTATGCTGTTACTACTACCGGGATCTTCATTTCTACGAGGTCCACTCGACTTCACAGCCGAACTTCTGCCCTCGCAGAACGCCCCCCTACAGGATCACCTTTCGGTGCCCTTGGGTCTCGGCGGCCGATTTAGCCCCGTCCATTTTCGGGGCCCTTGATCTCGACAGGTGAGCTGTTACGCACTCGTTAAAGGATGGCTGCTTCTAAGCCAACCTCCCTGCTGTCTTAGACCAAGGACGCCCTTCGTGTTCACACTTAATCGGCACTTAGGGGCCTTAACCCAAGTCTCGGCTATTCCCGTCTCGGACATACAGCTTACCCGTATGCCCTCACTCGGAGCATGCGACGACGACAAGTTCGGAGTTTGACAAAACAGCGAGGAATTTCTTCCCCTAACCACCTTATCAGTGCTCTACCTTGCCGACTATCTAAACTCCGGCTGACCTGAGAGTCACTTCGGAGGGAACCAGCTATCTCCGGGCTCGATTGGCCTTTCACCCCTAGACCGAGGTCAGAAGAGTGCTTCGAACGGCAACAACTCTGCAGGCCTCCATCCCTCAGTTGAGGGACTTCACCTTGCCCCGGCCTAGATCGCCCGGTTTCGGGTCATATTGCTGTGACTCCGGGCCCTTAAGACCCCGTCCCTCAAGATTTTGCGGACTTGTTGGTTTCCCTACGCCTACGATCGTGAAGATCTTAAGCTCGCCACAACAATATACTCCCCGGCCCGTTTTTCGAAACGGACGACACAACCCTGGCTCTATACTTCGTACAGCCACCTTGCGACGGTTTCCTTCAATATAGTTGCCTTTGGGGCCGTGTCATACCATACCTATCTGGTTTCAGGCTCTTTTCACACCCGATTAAAGGTGCTTTTCAGCTTTCCCTCGCGGTACTAGTACACTATCGGTCTTGGAACGTATTTAGAGTTGGAAGTTGATGCCTCCCAAATTCCCGCGCGATATCCAACGCACGGTACTCAGGGACACTTCAAACCTGAATCGATTACGCTTACGGGACTTTCACCCTCTATAGTGTGACGTTCCAGTCAACTTCAGCTTTTCTCAACAGGCGAAAAGAAGGCCCTATAACACCACATCTCCCCGAAGGGATTCAGTTTGCTCTGATCCGCGTTCAATCGCCTCTAATAACGGAATCTCTATTGATTTCTCTTCCTGCGGGTACTAAGATGCTTCAATCCCCCGCGTTCCCAATCCTTAACGGATTACAAAGTAGGAAGTCCCATTCAGAAATCCCAGGTTCAATGACTGTATGCGTCTCGCCTGGGCTTATCGCAGCTTACCACGTCCTTCATCGGCGTTCCAAGCCAAGCCATTCCCCAGATAGGGTAATAGATAAATCTAGGCATCTGGATAACACCAGATACGGAGGCTTATGCACGACCTTCACTAAAAATCCGGTCCTCGGTCCATAATATCTAATATCATGGACTGCTAATAAAGTGGACCCGGCGGGATTTGAACCCACGGCCTCCGCCTTGCAAGGGCGGCGCTCTCCCAACTGAGCTACGGGCCCATTCATTAAGCCTACAATCTTTTAGTGCCTAGTAGCAACCATTGTTCTTTTTTTAGGAGGTGATCCAGCCGCAGGTTCCCCTACGGCTACCTTGTTACGACTTCACCCCCCTCGCTGAGCCCAAGTTCGACCCTAGCCAAAGGCCAAGGCCTCACTTCAACCCAACTCGGGTGGTGTGACGGGCGGTGTGTGCAAGGAGCAGGGACACATTCACCGCAGTATTATGAACTGCGATTACTACGGATTCCAGCTTCACGTGGGCGAGTTACAGCCCACGATCCGAACTACGACTAGGTTTAGGAGATTTGCGTCCCTTTTCAGGGTTGCGGCCCATTGTCCTAGCCATTGTAGCCCGCGTGTAGCCCAGGAGATTCGGGGCATGCGGACCTATCGTTGCCCGCTCCTTCCTCTGACTTAGCGCCAGCGGTCCCCTATGAGTGCCTTTCTCCCGGAGGAAAAAGTAGCAACATAGGGCACGGGTCTCGCTCGTTACCTGACTTAACAGGACGCCTCGCGGTACGAGCTGACGATGGCCATGCACCACCTCTCAGCGCTTCAGGCAAGGTCGTCAACCTGGCCGTCATCATGCTGTCGCTCCTGGTGAGATGCCCGGCGTTGAATCCAATTAAACCGCAGGCTCCACCCGTTGTGGTGCTCCCCCGCCAATTCCTTTAAGTTTCAGTCTTGCGACCGTACTCCCCAGGCGGCGAACTTAACGGCTTCCCTTCGGCACTAGATAGGCACGGGGCCTACCTAACACCTAGTTCGCAGAGTTTACGGCCAGGACTACCCGGGTATCTAATCCGGTTCGCGCCCCTGGCTTTCGTCCCTCACCGTCGGACCCGTTCCAGACAAGTGCCTTCGCCATAGGTGGTCCTTCAAGGATCAACACATTTCACCGCTACCCCTGAAGTACCCTTGTCCTCTCCCGGTCCCAAGTCCAGCAGTATCCCTGCCAGTCCTGCGGTTAAGCCGCAGGATTTAAACAGGGACTTACTGGACCGGCTACGGACGCTTTAGGCCCAATAAGAGTGGCCACCACTCGGGCCGTCGGTGTTACCGCGGCTGCTGGCACCGAACTTGCCCAGCCCTTATTCCTCAAGCTGTTTACACTTGATAAAAGCCCATGCTGTGCATGAGCACTTGGGATCCCCCCGTCGCACTTTCGTGCATTGCGGAGGTTTCGCGCCTGCTGCGCCCCGTAGGGCCTGGGGCCGTGTCTCAGTCCCCATCTCCGGGCTCCCTCTCTCAAGGCCCGTACCGATCGTAGGCTTGGTGGGCCATTACCCCACCAACTACCTAATCGAGCGCAGTCCAATCCTCAGGCGCATGTGCTTTCGAAAAAGAATCATTCCAGACTGCTTTTTCTATGGGGTATTATCCTCAGTTTCCCAAGGTTATCCCCCACCTGAGGGTATGTTAACCACGTGTTAATGAGCCGTCCGCCATGGCCGAAACCATAGACTCGCATGGCTTAGTCGAATCCCAATAGCAGTGGCCTCCGGCGGGATCAACCGGAATTAGTAGCGTAAAAGGATTTTACGCCACCCTCTCGTGGAGTACGTCATTTTACATTAAAAGAAATGACATTTGGTTGCTATCTAGGTTTCACCTAGATTGTAGGCTTACATCGCACCTGAGTGTTTCAGTCAGGTGTTCACTTCAATTGCATAATATCTCAGTGGTTTGGATAGTGCAATGTTTTTAGGTTTGAAACGATAGTATATATAAAAAATAAATTTGAAGGATTTTAAACCATGCTTTCAAGAGCATCTAGCTGTTCACTCGTTCCAAAAGCATATATATGGTCATTATATTCTAAAGTAACTTCCGGACCTGGATTTACAAGTAAATCATTTTCTTTTTTGATACCAATTATTGTTGCACCACTATTATATCGGATTTGAGATTCAGTTAATGTTTTTCCAATGATTTTTGAATTTTTGTGAATAATTATCTTTCTAATTTCCAAATCTTCGTCATATTCATACTTTGCAATAGACATGAATGTTGAAACGAAGTCCAAAATTCCTGGTTTCATTGCAAGTTCAGCAACCCTAAGTCCACCAATCATATATGGTGAAACAACCTTGTCCGCACCTGCAATTAACAATTTATCCATTGCAACTTGTTCGTCCGCTTTTGAAACCACATATAAATTTGTATTAAGCCTTTTTGAAGATAGGGTAATATATACATTATCAGAATCTGTTGAAACTGTTGAAATAAGTGCTTTTGCGCGGCCTATTTGTGCTTCAATTAAGTATTCGTCGTGTGTAGCATCCCCAACAATGTAATTAAATTCAGGGTTTTTTTCAAATTCTGCCTTTAATATTTCTGAATTGCTATCTATTGCAACATAATCAAGACCGCTTTCTTTTAATCTATCAACTACAACTCTCCCTATTCTACCATAGCCGCAGACAATGTAGTGGTTTTCCAAGGTATCTATCCTTTTTTTCATTTTAACCATCCTATTGTATTTTTTAAAATAACCGCCGATGAATGACTCTGCAAAAGCCCCCAGGGTATAAAGTCCAGTACTTACTCCAAAAATAATAAATAAAATTGTTAAAAATTGCCCTAAATCCGTTGTTGGATAAAAATCCCCATAACCAACTGTTGAAATCGTAGCTACTGAAAAATAAATTGCCTGTAAAAGAGTCCAGCCCTCAATCTGCATAAATATTAAAGAAAATGAGATTATAAGGACAAATAATACCAAAATTCCGATTTTGATTTTTTCTATAGCTTCCATAACATACCCAAACTAATTATAATCCCATATATATCTTATAAAATATATAATTCATTCTAAAGGGGAAAACCATGGAAATTGGATTAATTGACATTAAAGGAACACTACCTTGTTTTGAAAACTTTGGAAATCTCCCAACGAAAATTATTCGGGAAAACAATATTTCTGAGATAAAAGACCTTGAAATGCTGATAATACCCGGGGGAAGTATTGTTGAAAGTGGGTCATTTACTGATGATTTTAAAAAACAGATTTTAGATTTTGATAATTATATTGTTGGAATATGTAGTGGATTTCAGATACTTTCTGAAAAAATCGATATTGGAAGAAAAAGCCCTGTTCCAATAGTAAAAGAAGGACTTGGTCTTTTAAATGTCGAATTCTCACCACTTATTTGTACAGATTTAGTAAAATTTAATTTTGAAAATAATAATTTATTTGGTGAAAAACATCAATTTGGAAACGGTTTTCACTGCCACACATATGGAAATATTGAAATTAACAATAATTCGACTGAAAAATGGACAACTTCAGAAATTGAGAAATTAAACTATAAAATGGTTGGAAAACAGAATATTTTGTCTGGCGTTTTTAAAAATAAAGTATATGGAACAATGGTTCACAATTTACTTGATAATAATTTTGTTGTTGAAAACTTTTTAAAAAATATGAATATTAAAGAAGAAGAAATGGAAGAAATTTTTAAGAAAAATTCGATTTTAAAAGAAAAACTAAAAAACAGGTCCAAAATATCTGAAAATTTTAAAAATGAATCAAATGATAAAAAAGGAATAATTTTACTTGCAACAGGCTCTGAAAGCGGAAAAACTTTTCTTTCAACAAGTATCTGCTCAAAATTAAAAGGAAAAACTTTTTTTTCAAAAATAGGTCCTGATGTAAGAGATATTGTGCCTTCACTTTATCTTTTAAGAGAACCTATGACCAAATTTAGCAGTATTAAAATATCTGATAGAGGCTGGTCTGAACCGTCCGAATTTTTAGAATTTGTTAAAAATTCTGAATATAATAACTACATTATAGAAGGCGTGATGGGTGCATTTACCGGAGCCCTAAATAAGAAAAATTACAGTGGATCGGAAGTTTCGAAAATTTTAGGATTTCCAGTATATATTATATCATCGTGCAGTAAAACCGGAATTGAAGGTTCTTTTGTTGAATGTATGGCATATTACTCATTATTGAAAGAAATGGGTATTAATGTTGCTGGAATTATATTAAACAGAGTTTATAATAAGGAAGTATTTGAAAAAGTTAAAAAAATTGCAGATGATTTAAATATTAATGTAATTGGTGTGAATAAATTAAATGTAAATGTTGATAATAAAAGGGGGCTTATTCCAGAGGTTGAAATCGATTACGAGGAATTTTGTAACGCCACGATGAAACTCGATTTTGAAATAAATATTCCAAAAATTGATATTGGAAATGTTAATGAAGACCATAAATCTTTTGAAGAATATATAAAAATCTGGTCTGAAAAACTAAAAAATTTGAACTAAAACTTGATTTTTAAAATTTTAAAAAAAGAAAATATATTATTTTTTTAAACTTTTATTTCACCGTTATTTATTTTTTTTGCTGTATCATATGCATCATATATACCAAATATCCAAAAAAGCGGATAAGTAATGAAGCCTATTACCACAAATATTAAAAAGATGTTTATAATCTGAACAACGATAAATACAAGCCCTTTTCCAATTTGTCCGTTATATATTTGGCCTAAACCAACGAATAAAAATGACAGAACTGCTGCAACACCAGGATTTTTTTCTGATTTGGGCGCCATTACGCGAACCCCACATTTAGGACATATCTCTGCATTTTTATTTATTTCTTCCCCGCATTCTGAACAGAATTTTGTTTCCATATAAACACCCACTTAAAATAATTAAAAGTCTTTTAAAAGGTTATTTGTATTACTTAATATATTTTTCCCATAATGTAAGCATATACCAAATAAAAGTAAAAATCCACAAATATCGCAATAATTAATCCCAAAATTGGAATTACTGATGCTATAAATATAACAATTGCACCGGTAACAATTACTATTAAATATAATATACAGTAATCTGAAAAATTATCTTTTATTTTTTCAAATATTTCGGAAAACCTAAATGCTGCTCCAAAATCATCGTATGCGATGTAATTTGCATAAGCCATTGGAATAATAAATCCAATAATTAGCGTAACTAAAAATGTAATTAGCCCCACAATACCTAAACCAACGATACCCCCCACAATTGCTTCGTCACTTCCAGTAAACATTGTTAGTATAGATAGACCGCCGAATACAACCCAAATGATTGATGGAATTAACATATATATGAACATGATAATAAATGCAACTAGCCCTTTTACAAATTTACCGCCAAATTCAGACCATTCTGGAAGTTCTTCTTTTGAATCAATTATATTTTTAAGAAGTTCTAGCGCATAGCCAAATGAAATAAAGTTTACTATTGGAATTAAAGATAATACCGCACCAATAACAACTTTTTTGATCCAATTAGGATCGTCCGTCGGGAACTTAAATGCTCTTTCAAAATCCATTGTATCACCCCATACAGTATAATGTTGGATTTTCGAGTATATAATTCTTACTTTTTGTTAAAAATAATTAAAAAAAGTTTTTTAAATATTTAATGCGTTTTTAAGGAATTTTTAATTTTAAATTAGTAATTTTTAACCTTCAAAAAACATTTTGAAAATTATATAATATATGAAAACATAAGTTAAGGGTACCAGTAATATTTGTGGAAAAATATGGATGATAAAAGAATTCAAACTATTCGGCCAAGACTTACAGAATGTCTAAAAACGTTGAATTTTCAAGATATTATCTCTGAAAAAAAGAAAATAGCTATTGATCTAGATAATATCTATAAACACGGCGTCATTGACTTCATTGAGTTTTTAGAAGAACTCCCAAAAGAAGGAATCGAACTCCTTGAAGAGTGCTACAGTGATGCATACTACGCGATAAAAACGGAAAAGCCCGATATTGTAATTACTGTTAAAAATATCCCTGAAGAATTTAATAAATCGGAAAAAAAGCAAATTTACACCATTGAAGATATTAAAAGTAGTACTCTTGGAAAATTAATTGAATTTGAGGGAATTGTTGTTATTGCGACAAAAATAAAATCTGCAATTAAAAAAGCTAGTTATGTTTGTACTGCTTGTGGTGAAAAGAAAATTCAAGATATTGAAAATCCTTTTGAAATGTCTTTTGAACCTTTCTGTCCAAAATGTGCTCAAAATATGGCTTTAATTGAAGATGAATCTGAATATATTGATTTTCAAGAAATTAAAGTACAACAACCACTTGATTCAATGGATGACCCTGAAGAACCTCCAAAGTACATTTCAGTATTTTTAGAACACAGTCCTGGAATATATTGTGGACGTGTAAAAGTTACAGGAATTCCAATAAAAAACCAGAAAAACAAGAAAATTCCGATTTACGACATATATATCAAAGGAATTCATTGTGAAATTGTAGAAGATAAAATCGAAGCGAACTTAACAGAAGAAGATATCAAAAATATCGAAAAAGTTGGTAAAAATCCAAATGTAGTTGATATTTTATCTGACAGAATGATTCCAGAAATTAAGGGTTATGATATTGTTAAAAAAGCAATATTTTTGCAGCAGATTAAAGGTGTTAAAAAGGGAAATAAAAGAGCTGACAGCCACCTGCTTTTAATTACCGATCCAGGTATTGGAAAATCAGTTATGCTTAGAAAAATTGCTGAAATTCCAGGAAATATTTATGGTTCAGTTACTACTGCATCAGGTGTCGGTTTAACTGCCGCAGTTATCCGTGAAAAAACTGAAATTGGCGATGATACATGGGTTATTAAACCTGGTCTATTAGTTAAAGCAAATAAAGGAACTGCATGTATTGATGAGCTTACAGTTAATCGGGACCTTCAAACTTTCGTTTTGGAAGCTATGGAATCTCAAACAATACATATTAATAAAGGTGGTATTAACGCAAAATTACCTTCAGAATGTGCAATTATTGCAGCATGTAACCCAAGATGGGGTAGATTCGATCCAAATGTTTCGATTCCTGAACAGATTAATATTCCTGCACCGATGCTCAGCAGGTTTGATTTAATATTCCCTATAAAAGATGAAGCAGACCGATCGAAAGATAAAGAAATTGCAAAACATATTATCAACGTCCACAGGTCGTATTTAAGTAAAGAAGTTTCGGACAATATGAAACTCGACCATATTATCGTTGATGATGTTTTGATCGACAGAGATTTTGTTATAAAATATATTGAATATGCAAAAACCAAAGCTCCGATAATCTCGGAAAGTGCTGAAAATCTGCTTACTGATTTTTATTTGAATATGAGAAAAGGTGCGGCCCAAATTACTGCAAGACAGCTTGAAGCTGCGATTCGTATTGCAGAAGCCCATTCAAAAGCAAAATTAAAAGATGTTGTGGATGAAGAGGATGCTTCAGAAGCTATTTCGATAATTACAGAATCATTGAAGGAAATTGCATACGATCATGAAACCGGACAGTTTGATATCGATAAGATTTCAGGAGTTGGAAGAAAAGATAGAAATAAAATGATGGGGGTCTATGATTTAATTAAAGCACTTGCCGAGAAGAATGATAACGATCTTGTACTAATGGATGATATTATTGAATCCGGAAAATCAAAAGGAATTGATGAAGAGCAGGTTCAAACTTTGATTAAAAAATTGATTAAAAATGGGGACATTGATGAACCTAAAACTGGAAAATACAGAATAATTTAAAAATTTGTGAAAATTATGGAAATTATTTACAATAAACCAGAGATCTATGCAACAAATGATATTTGGATTCAGCCTGTTAGCAGGAGCTCTGTTTTGGATAGTAATGTTGTTGGAACCTGTAAAATAATCCATAATATTCCTGTTTTAAAGACTCTCGGAAGCCCTTCTTTAAAAAGAACTGTTTTAAATATTTTACATGTTTTAAAAGATAAAATGACTTTTTTTAAAAATAGCTCTGAAATCAAAGGAATGGATAATATTTTTGAATATTTGAACGAAATTTACTTTGATAAATCAGTTAATAATTATTATAGGGCTAAAAAAGCATGGTATCGAGTAATTGGAGATTTATTCGAAGACGTTAATAATTGGAATTTTAAAAAAGTGATGGGTAAATTAATAACTATTTTAAAGGTTTTAAACCCTGTTTTGGTGTTTGATCTTCATGACATTTCTAAATGGAATCATTTGAAAACTTTTCAGAGATTTGTAAGATTCCTAAAATATGAAGGAATTAGTATTGTTTTAAGATGTCCTTTTGAAGCTTATTCGTATTTAAAGAATAATTTTGAAGATTATAAAACAAACAGTATTGCTGCAGTAATTTATTATGCTAAAAAGAAAGGAAATTTGATTTCTGAAAAAGTTTCAAAAGAACTTTTGAAATTGAGTTCTGGCAATTTAAAAGTAATTGATTTAATACTTGCTAATTCAAAACGGGACCTTAAAAATCTAAGAGATTTGAAAGTAAATTCTAAAAGAATACTTCCAGAAGTAGTTCCAAAAAAATACAAAAATATTGTTGAAAAAATAATTCTATTGAAAAAATTCAATATCAAAGAAATATCTGCTATTTTAGAATACAGTCAGTCGACAGTTTATAATTATTTAAATGAACTTGTTGAGATGAATATTATTAAAAAAAGAAGATTGAATAAAAATATTTTGTTTAAATTAAATATTGATAAAAAAACTATTAGGAATATAATTAAATCAAACTTTGAATTTAAAAATATATTTTTTGAAATTAATAATTCAAGTTTAAAAAACTATACAGAAATGTTTAATGGATTTTTGATATTTGGGTAGATTTAATATATCTTTTATATTTATTTAATCATTTTAGAATTGTCTATTTTTGATGTTTTTTAATTAGATTGTTTGGTTTTGTTTTCTGTTTGTTTCAACTTTTTGAGATCTTAATTTTAAAAAAAAATACAATTTATTACTATTTTGTTTTTCGGTGTTTCGAGCATGATGTATATATGGATCGTGTTGAATGAGTTTTTAATTTTAAAATTTTGATTTTGTTTTATTTATTTTACTTTTTTAATCTATATATGTATAATAATAAAATAAAATAATTAAATAAATAATATAATAATAAAAAATACTTTATATTATAAAATATAGTTAAATAACATATTATTTTATTAAATAAATAATTTAAATTTGTTATTTTATTAAATAAACATGATATATCAATATATATTTATAAAAATCCATAAAATTGAGTTAAATATATAAAAAACTAAAATTCTCAAAAATCAATTTCAAAACAAAATCCTGTTATATACACAACATTCGAAAACCCGAAAATAATAACCAAAGATCTAATAAAATAGTTTATTAAAAATTAAAAATATTATCAAAAAACAAAAGTAAATCAAACAATTAAACACGATTTTTAGAAGAAGCTTTTTTCAAGTACAAAACATGTTCACAATTTTCACTCTGGCACGATACGCACCAGTAGTTTTCATCACCTGTTTTAAATATTTCAAAAGAAGTATCATTACCGTTTAAAATAAATGTAGTTCCCCCAAATCCATTGTTTATTTTATTGATCTCATAATTTTTAGTATTTTCAACAGAAAGGGTTGTTTGAAACTCATC
The DNA here is from genome assembly GCF_000016125.1 of Methanococcus maripaludis C5. Classification (GTDB taxonomy): domain Archaea; phylum AGJL01; class Methanococci; order Methanococcales; family Methanococcaceae; genus Methanococcus; species Methanococcus maripaludis_D. The sequence goes on along the minus strand of NC_009135.1, from coordinate 1,586,121 downwards.
TTTTTTAATATTTCCTTTTAAACTCTTTTTTTCTTCAGTTTTTTTGTTTTCATTGGATATTATATTGTATATTTTCAAATAATTTTCAGGATTTATCGAATAATACACTTTATGCCCATTTCTTTCTCTTTTAACGATATTTAATGAAGTACATAATTTTAAAAACCTTGGTGGAAGTCCTTTTGATATTTTTAATTCTTTTGAAAGATCTTCGCAACAACAAGGACCTTTTAAAAGTTTATTTAGTATATTTTTTCTTTCACCGGTACTTACTAATTTTTTTAAAATATTTTCCATACTACCCCTATTTTCAAATAATTAATTATTTTACCTATATTTTATTTATTTACTAATTAAATATTGTTTAAATCCAAATATTCATTTATATTCACAATATTTTATACCATTATATTAATTCATATAATTTATTAATTAGAATATTAATTTTATTACACTATTTTCATTATATCTTGATATTTTAAGCATATTTTTAGTCTAATATTGGTATTTATCATTTTATTTTTAAATTAAATACTAATTAATTCTTTTAATATATATTATTTATTATATTCACAATTTTTTCCAATTTTAAATTTATATTTACAATTAATATTCACAAAAATAGTATATTTTCCATAATTAAAATTAATTTTATAATCATTGTGATATATTTATATAATCTTGTAATTCTATTAAACTAATTTTTAGTTAAAAACAACGGTTTATTTTTAATATATTCTTAAAAAAATATTATATTCACAATTTTTTCCAATTTTAAATTTATATTCACAATATTTTTAATTTTTATAATTTAAACTTTCGGCTTTTCGAAACATATAAAAAAGATAATATATTATATATTTTGGGAAACTTTTCGGACTATTTTCATACTGGAGGGATATGGCCTATGTTAGATCCAATCGAATTTATTCACAATGCATCATCAATATCAAAAAAATCAATGAATCGCTTAAAATTAAAAACGAATCCATTTTCAGAAAAACCGATTCGTGGTAATACTAAATTTTTTGTCGGAAGAACTTCAGAACTTTCTGAAATTGCGGACATTTTAGGTGCAGCACAATATGGTAGTGTTGCAAATGCTGCAATAGTTGGTACAAAAGGTATTGGAAAAAGCTCGATACTAAATATATTGTATTACGCTTCAAAAAGGCACAACCACTGGGTTGTTGAGCTAGAAGCTTCACAAATCACTGCAAGGCAGTTTTTAATACAATTAATGTATGGAATTATTAAAGACAATCTGTTTTCAGTGGATGGAACTCTTTCATCTGACTATATGAAGCACTCACAAAAAATTATTGAGATTTATAAAAGACTCAGTAATTATAGTGATAAAACACCAGTTCACTATCCTCGTGAAAAAATTGAAAGGGATTTGAAATATCTTTTAAACGAAGTAAAGGAAGAAAACAAACTCTGCGTTATATTAATTGACGAAGCAGACCAGTTTGCAAAAAGAAGCTGTCTTGGACTTTTACAGTTTTTCCACTCATTTTTGTATGAAGATGATATTTTAACGTTTTTAGCAGGGCCTCCAACAATGGTTGAAGATCTGACAAAAATATCCCCTGCAATAAGAGATAGAATTCCAAAAATCATAAACATGCCTCCACTTACAAAAGAAGAAGCTTATGATCTTATAAGAAGAAGACTCGAAGATTCTCAAGTAACTGGTGCAAAAGGCTACGAACCATTTTCAGAACAAAGTATTGAGAAAATAATTGAAGAATGTGATGGAATTCCAAGAAGAATTATAATGACTTGTTCTGAAGCAGTTTCTCTTGCTCTTAAAAATGGGGTAAGTGAAATAGATGATGAAATTGCAAAGAATGCAATGAAAAATCTCGGAATAAGTGTCGGACACCAGATCTTAAACCACTTAACACCAGCTCAATCAAAAATAATAAAAGCAATGGCTGAACTTGGTGGAAGTTCTACAGTAACTGAGCTTTCAGGAATTTTGAACAATTCAACGGGAACCATCGGAACGCACCTTTCAGATATTTATGAAATGGGGTATATTTATAAAGAAAGAGATGGATATAATGTGTACTACACTTTATCAAAGGAATTAAAGGATGTTTTGATAACAAAAGAAGATATTTCGTAAATTAATTCAGGTGTTTTTTGATGCAATGCAATGACGTTCAGGCAACAGAACCTGATATCAAGGTTTCATTAACTCGAGTTGGTGTTACAAACCTAAAAAAACTCGTAAAATTAAAAAGAAAAAATAAAAGAGATATTGTTCTCCTTCCAACCTTCGAAGTTTTTGTTGATCTTCCAAGTTCACAAAAAGGGATTCATATGTCAAGAAGCCCCGAAGTAATTGAAGAAGTGGTTGAAAACATACTTTTAGAAAAGGAAATCTATGGTGTTGAAGATTTATCTGTTGAGATAGTTATGAAGCTATTTGAAAAACACGAATATGCAACAAGAGCTGAAATAATGCTTTACAGCGATTATATGATGGAAGAAAAATCTCCTGTAACACAAAAAGACTCTCAAGAGATTGGAAAGATAATTGCAAGAGCATATGGTGTAAAAGACGAAAATGGAAAAATAGCTGTAAAAAAAATGGTTGGTGCAGAGGTAGTTGGAATTACAGCATGCCCATGTGCTCAAAATATGTTAAAAGAAAATGCAGTAGCTAATTTAAAAGAAAAAGGATTTTCAAGTGAAGAAATCGAAAAAATCCTTGATTCAGTTACTATTGCAACACATAATCAAAGAGGAATTGGAACTGTTATGATTGAAGTTCCGAATGGATACGCTGTTGGAATTTCAAAAATAATCAAAATAATCAAAAATTCAATGAGTGGAGAAGTTTACGAGCTTTTGAAAAGAAGTGACGAAGCTTTTGTTGTTGAGGCAGCTCACAAAAATCCAAAATTCGTTGAAGACTGTGCAAGAGAAATGATAAAAAGAGTAGTTGATGTTTTTGATTATCTTCCAGAAGACACACAAGTTCTTGTAAGGCAGGTAAATAAAGAGAGTATACACCGACATGACGCTTTTGCAGAGAGAAATTCTACAATACGGGAATTAAGGGACGAACTTAAAACTTTAACAAATTAATTTCGATTTATTTTTTTAGTGGTTTTATGAAAGCTCTCGTTGTAGGGGTAAATACCCGTCCTGTTGTAAATTCTTTAAAAAAACTAAATTTTGAAGTTTATTCAGTTTCTCACTACAACCCCGTAGATCTAAATGCTGATCACAGGAAATATTTGGTAAATGATAAATTTCACGGACATTTTGTAGATAAATATTCTGAAAAAGAATTATTGGATCTTTCAAAAGAATATGTGGATTTGGTAGATTGTATTTTTATATGTTCTGGAATATTTGAGAGCAAAAATTCAAAAACGCCAAATTGGGACGTTGTAGGAAATTCACCCAAAAGGATTAAAAATATAAGTGACAAATATAAAACCGTAAAGAAATTGGAAAATTTAGGCTTTAACATACCTATCACACATTTGGTAAATAATAAATACCAGTTTGAAAAATGCTTATCGGAGTTAAAGTCTGTAGTTGTAAAACCTATTTTAGGTAGCGGCGGAATCGGTGTAACTAATATAGATTTTCAAAATACGGATAATTTGGATATAAAATATCCTGTACTGGTTCAGGAGTATATTAAATCTGAATCGTACAGTGCTTCATTTATCGGTTCAAATTTTTTATGTTTTAACAAGCAATTGATAAATAACAATATCTATGTAGGAAACATATCCCCCTATGTTCCGAACTTGAAAAACGAAACAATTCAGGATTTTAAGGATTTAATGGATTCGCTGGATCTTTTGGGTATGAATGGGATTGATTTCATGCTAAAGGATGGGTTTCCATATATTCTTGAAGTAAACCCTAGGATTTTGGGAACTTATGAAACAATAGAATTATCTTCAAAATACAATCTTTCAAAAGCAATTCTCGAAAATAAATCTGTAAAGCCAAAAGACTGTTTTTTTAAAAAAATAGTTTTTTCAAACAAAGGTTCATCATATTCCATCGACAAAAATCCTTTAATAAGAGATATTCCTCAAAAAGGAGCTTATGTCGAAGGGGGAGAACCTGTGGCTACAATAATCGGAAGAAACATGGCTGATGTAAGAGAAATGGAGAGCGGTATTTTAAGAGGTGTATGAAACATGAATTTATCAAAAGATGAGATATTTACAATGCTCGAAAACCCACTAATACAACAGGTACTTTTCGAAATAATGGATGAAGATGTTGTTGGTTTTGACGTGTTGTCAGTATTAATCAATACTAATGAAGTAACTGATGATGAAATTTCAAGACAGTTAGACGTAAAATTAAACAACATTAGAAGAATACTTTACAAATTATATGAGGCAAGGCTTGTAGATTACAATAGGGAAAAAGATGAAGAGACAAACTGGTATACATACACATGGAAACCATCCCTCGAAAAAGTTCCTGCATTAGTTGCTAAAAAGATGAAAAACGTACTCAATGGTTTAAAAGAACAGCTTGAAATGGAAGAGACAAACATGTTTTTCTTCTGTTCTGATTGTGAGATTAAATTTACATTTGAAGATGCAATGGACAGTGGATTTAGATGCCCACAATGTGGTGGAATGATGTACGAGTATGATAATAAAAAAGATATTTCACTATTAAAAGAGCAAATTAATTATTTAGAGGACGAATTTACTAAAAATCCTCTCTTTTCTGCATATTAAGGTGCGTTCATGAAAACTGTTTTAATGGACTCAATAGATGACACCATATTATCTGAAAAATTTTCAAATTTTAAAGATTTACAAAAAATACCTCTTTTTAACGAATATTTAACTTTTTTAGCTGAAAATTGCGAAAAAAATGTAGTATTACATAGTATCGCAGTAGCTGATTACGTTCATGAGTTTGGAATTAATTTAATCGAGAAGGGATATGACTTTGACTTAAAAACAGCTGTTTTAGGCGCTATTTTACATGATATTGGGAGAAGTAAAAGTCATAGTATCGATCACGGAATAATTGGTTCTAAAATATTATTAAAAAATAAATTCAATGAAAAATATGCTAAAATTGCTGAAAGACATATTGGTGCAGGAATTTCCAAAAAAGAAGCAAAAAAATTAAATTTGCCCGAAAAAGATTATATTCCAGAAACTTTGGAAGAAAAAGTGATCGCAAATGCAGATAATTTGATTTCAGGATATTTGAGAGTTGACATTGATTTTGTAATTAATAAATTTAAAAAAAGAACTAATTTAGAAGTTGTAAATAAAGTTTATTTATTATATTTAGAAATAAATAATTTAATTAATTAATATTTATTAAGCAAATAACATTCCAGTAAGTCTTAAAACGGCGTAAAATGTGGCAATTGCAAAAGTCATACATATTGAACAAGTAATTATCATCCTATTAATTTTTAAACCAAACAAAGGAACTGCAAAGAAGAGTCCGAATAATCCAGAACCTATCTGAATCGTTTCAATAGCTTTTGAAATCTGCGAAGCTTCAACCGAAGGCATTGTTGGTGCTAATTGTGATATAACGGTTAAATAACCACCTATCAAACCTGCAGTTGCAGGAATCACACCACAAAGAATAATAAGACCAACAGCAAGACCATTTGCAGTTACACTCATAAGCTGGGACTTTAAATTCTGGAGATCTTCAAGTGTTTTAGCAAGTTTTTTCAATGTATCTGCAAGTTCCCCACCATACTTTCTATTTTCAATAATCAACCTTCCAACCTGCCTGAAAATCTTTGAATCAAGTGAATTTGAAACAAGAATCATTGCATCTTCAAAACTCAATTTTCTTTCAGTCATCAAAGTGACTACTTTTGAGAATACGACATCTACTTCAGGAATTCCACTTCTTATAACTTCATTTATCGCTTCAACAACAGAACGTCCAGAATCAAGTGATAAAACCATCACATAAAGGGCTTTTGGTATATTTTTGTCAAATTTATCCATTTTAGATTCATACATTATTGTAGGTAGTGAAAGAACAGAACCTAAATATACGAAAGTCAATATTAATGTGGTTTTTAATGTGAAACCTAAGAATATTTTCAACAAAATCGGCAAAACAGTAATGATTAACAAAATACCTATAAATACCCGTTCATCAAGTTTTCGACCTGTTTTTTTCAGTATTCTCAAATTCCTTATAATCAAAACATGGTAAAAATGATCTAGGTATTTTTTGACATCCATAATTTCACTCAATCTTCATTTTAATAAAGATGGTAAATATAACTGTTGACATTAATCCTATTTTTCCCATTACAAGATCAACTGCATTTATAATGCCGTCAAATCCTTGCTGAGCACCTAATGCAGATTGTATCATCCCGGAAAAGGGAATAATTAATCCAATACCAAATATTAAGTTACCTAAATTTGATATTTGGAATTTTGAACTGTCTATTTTTGATAAAGATTCTCTAACTATTTCATTATATAAATTTTCAAGTAAAAGCTGAGTTCCACCTTTATTTGCTGCAAGAATAAGCTGATCATAAAGCTGTCTCATTATAAATATTTTAGTTCTTAATTTGGCCCTTTCAAGCGCTTCTACGAAGTTATAACCACCCTGATTAATATCTTTTATAACACTTCTAAATTCAAAAGAAGTAATTCCATATTCTGGATTATTTGCAATATTTTTCAAAGATTCCTGAATAGACGCGCCTGAATTTAGCATGGAAATAAGGTGCAAAATACTCATCAAGACTTGAATTTTAATTTCCCCCCTAAACAAGGTTAATTTTAGTTTTGGATAAAATATGCCTCCAATAACAACAATCACAGCTAAAAGTGCCCCATTCAAAAAACTTGAAATTATATTACCTATTAATATTCCATACAATATAAACAAAATAATTACACTAATGGCCACAATCATCATTTTTAAGAAATAAACTCGTTCATCAGCAATACCGGCATATTGATAATCTCTTTTAGATGGTAAAAATGACGTATTTGTAACCCAGTATGAAAAAGATCTAGAATATCCCCCTAATGCACCAAATTCCCCCTTTTCAAAAAGTAAATCGTCCAAATCAATACTTACTTCCGGAGTTTCATCAATATAAGGTTCATAAAACTCTAAAATATCATCATCATGTTCTATTTCTGTTTTTCTCTCAAATATTTTTTTTAAGTATTCGGATCTTCCAACTCGTGATACTTTTCTTTTTTTCGGAGTTTTAACTCTTTTTAATATATTGGTTAGTTTATCGAAAATACTCTGTTTTTTTTCAGTTTTTACTTTCATCTAAACCACGATCATTCCAACATATGTTTCAATACATTTTCTGGATTTTCCTGATATTGTTTAATTACATCGCCAACTTTTTTAATATCACTAATATTATTGTTCACCATGTATTTTAGTACTTTCTTTCTATTAATCCGATCATCCATTAATTCATCTCGAGTAATACCTGCAATCTGGCATACATCTTCTTCCCACATACAAATCCCAGTTTTTACAACACTGTCGCTTATTCCATCGTACTTAAAGAGTTCAGTTTTTGTAATATTTTCCCCACTTCCTCCGATTTCAACAACACCGAGGATTCTTCTAACAGTTTTTTTATTACGTTTGATACGTTGCTGGTTTATAATAAAGTCGATTGAAGACATCATAACTTTTGGAACGTTCATTGGCGGATTTACCAATCTGATAATTGCCTCATCAGCACTGTTTGCGTGCAGGGTTCCAGAACATCCATCATGTCCAGTGTTCATTGCAACAAGCAATGAATGAGCTTCACTACCCCTAACTTCCCCTACAAAGATCCTATCTGGTCTCATCCTTAAGGAATTCTTAATTAAATCATCCATCGTAATTTCATAGCCTTGGACCCCCGGCCTTCCAGGTCTTGTAATCATTTTTATCAAGTGTGTTAGTGGAACCTGTAACTCTGGAGTATCTTCAATAGTTACAATCCTATCAGTATACATCGAAAACATTGAAACTACATTTAATGTAGTGGTTTTACCCGAACCTGTTCCCCCAACAATCAAGGTGTTTGCAGGTTTTGCACCAAAGTATCCTTCGACAGCCTGCCAAAGAAATGCAGCGAGTTCTAAATCAAAGGTTCCGAAATTAATCAAATCAACAATAGTTAATGGGTCTTCACTAAATTTATGAATTGTAATGGTGTTTCCTTTTAATGTGACATCTCCCATAGTGGCGTTAACCCTACTTCCGTCGGGTAAAAATGCATCAAGCATCGGAGTTCTCGAATCAATGCTCCTACCTGCAAGATATGCAATACTTTCAACAACCCTGGTAGCTTCGTGCCTATCTAGTCGAACATTCGTTTCACACATCTGATATTTTCTATGGAATACAAATGCAGGTAATTCAACCCCATTTACCATTACTTCTTCTAATTTACTATCATTTAATGGAATTTCTAAAAGTCCTAATTTTCCAATTATTAAATAAAAATAATGTGATAGGTGGAGTATTTCAATATCTCTTAAATGTAAGTTATTTTTTTCAGAATAGTTTTTAATGTAGCCTTGAATTTGTCCGATTTTTTGAATTGTAGATTCTGAAAGTTCAGATTTTATTGTTTTAATATCTAAATCAGAAAATTTTGCAAGAGCAGTATTCATTAAGGTAATTTCCGGAATTTTGTATTTCGTAATGCCATCTTCTTTTTCAATAATTACGTCAAAATCAATATCATCAACTTTTACGAAGTATTTATCGAGTACAGATCCAGTAGACTCTCTTTCAAATGTTTCAACAGGTTGTTTTTTCACTTTATCCGATACTGAAAATCCCATTTTTATTTCAGTTTTTTTTTGTTCAACTTTTTCAGTTTTATCGAATAAATTTGGGGTTCCAGATACATTTTCAGAACTATTATTCTTTTTAGCGACATTGGGTTTAGAATCTTTATTTTGAATCCTGTCAAAAAGCCCCATATAATCACCTTATAATGTTACATCAATATCTAAATGTTCTGTTAGTTCTTTGTATCTATTTCTTATTGTAACCTCAGTAACGCCTGCAACATCTGCAACTTCCCTTTGGGTTCTCCTAGTTCCTTGTAAAACACTTGCAATATAAATTGCAGCGGCGGCAACTCCCGTAGGACCTCTACTGCTGGTAAGGCCTTTTTCCCCTGCTTTTTGCAGTATTGAAATTGCTTTTGATTCTACTTCTCCGGGGAGTTTTAATTCTGAAGCAAATCTAGGAACGTAATCCACAGGGTTTGTTGGAGCAAGCCTGATATTTAATTCTCTTGAAATAAATCTATAAGTTCTTCCTATTTCTTTTCTATCAACTCTAGAAACTTCTGCAATTTCGTCCAGAGTTCGTGGAACTTTACATCTTCTACATGCAGCATAGAGTGCAGCGGCGGCAACCCCTTCGATACTTCTTCCTCTAATTAATCCCTTTTCTACAGCGCCCCGGTAGAGAACTGCAGCGTTTTCCCTAACGTTTCTTGGAAGACCCAATTTTGATGCGATTCTGTCAAGTTCAGAAAGTGCAAAAGCTAAATTTCTTTCAGATGCATCAGAAACTCTGATTCTTCTCTGCCATTTTCTTAATCTATAGAGTTGAGCTCTTTTATCTGCAGAAATATCTTTTCCATAGCTGTCTTTATTTCTCCAGTCGATAACTGTTGATAAACCTTTATCGTGGATTGTATATGTCATTGGAGCCCCTACCCTACTTCTTTTCACACGCTGTTCGTGATCAAATGCTCTCCATTCGGGACCTACATCAAATAAGTTTTGCTGTAAAACGCATCCACACATTTCACAAACGATTTCAGCCCTTTCATAGTCTTTAATAATGCTTTTGCTACCACAAACAGGACAGATTAATTCTTCTTCCTTTTCCAAAATTACATTTTTATTTGAGTAATCTTCAGGTTTTGCAATAGCTAATTTAATCTTTCTTTCAGGCTTTTTGGTTTCTTCTTTTACAACAGATTCGACTTTCATGGTAACACCGTCTTAAAGTTATCTTTTTCCTTTTTTACGGGTTCGAGATTGTTTTTTGGGTTGTTCATTCATAACAAAAACATGATCGGATTCCAAGGTTTTTTCCGCGTCCTCTTCACTATAGGGGATTATTTTTACATAAGGTTCTTCAACAGGTCCAAATACATCGTAAATTTTACCGATCTTTTTAATTTTATCTTTAAGTTTTATTCCAACAGGTGAATTAAAACGAGGCTGTTTTTTAACACGCCCAATTATTTTTCCTTTTGGAGTTCTGTGCAATATATTTATTTTTTCCAACGAGATTCCCCCAAATCGAATGATTACCGTATATCGAAAATTATGAATATTTAACAATAAAATCGATTCATATATAGTTTTCGCACGATACTATTTATATATTTCGAAAAGTATATATATAATTTAAGAAATAGGATTGCAATTCTAAGAACGAAATGGAACCAGAAAAGAGATAAGTAGTGAAATCACAAATCATTTTATATACTATGTACAAAAGCCCCAGTATTTTAGTAATGGGATTCATAAATAACCCAAAAGTATTTAAAAAATAAGATAAGTTTGGGGTAACACAAAATATGTTTTTTACCACCTATTTAATATAAAATCTAAAAAAACAGGCCGAATTTAAATCCATTAAAAAATTTAAAATTAAAAATCCAATATTCTTTTTTTGTTTTTATCTAGAAAAGCTTTTTATCATTTACTTACCTTGTTTTTATAAAGGTAATTTTCGGACTTTAGATAATAATATATAGGTGGTTATTCGTGAATAGTAATAGCATTGAATATAGAAAGTTGGAACACCTTATTGTGTGCGACCACTGTGATGTGGAGTATCAAAAAGGAACCCTTCTTGAGGACGTTGAATTAATTCACAGCGGTATATCAAACTGCGATTTAGACGATATCGATACATCTATCGAAATTTTTGGAAAAAAATTAAATGCTCCGTTAATAGTAGCAGCAATAACTGGTGGACATCCTAAAGCAAAGGAAGTCAATAAAAATATTGCTATTGCTGTCGAGGAACTGAATTTAGGTATGGGCGTAGGTTCTCAAAGGGCTGCTATATCAAAAAGCTACCTTGAAGACACCTATTCTGTTGTACGGGATCACACTTCCTCTTTAATTATTGGAAATCTTGGAGCAGTTAACTTTGTGGAAGATTCATGGGACGAAGAAATTATTTCAAAGTCTGTAGAAATGATTGACGCAGATGCAATGGCAATTCATTTCAACCCACTACAAGAAGCAATACAGCCCGAAGGCGATGTAAACTTCAAAGGACTTAATATTTTAAAAGAAATAATTTCAAAATACAATAAACTTCATGGAAAAATCCCATTTATCGCAAAGCAAGTTGGCGAAGGATTTTCAAAAAAAGACACCATTTTTTTAAAAGAAATGGGTTTTGACGCGATAGATGTTGGCGGAAGCGGTGGAACTTCCTGGGCTGCCGTGGAACTTTACAGAATAAAAGATGAAGAGCAGAAGAATTTTTCAAACCAGTATTTTAACTGGGGAATTCCAACTGCCGCATCAGTTCTGGAAGTAAAGTCGGTCTTTTCAGGGCCAATAATTGCAACAGGCGGAATCAGGACTGGAATCGATATCTCAAAATCAATTGCAATTGGTGCAAACTGCTGTGGAACTGCTTTACCAATTTTAAAAGCAGCCTTAAAGTCTTCAGAAGCTGTTACAACTGTGCTTGAAAGAATGATTAAAGAATTAAAGACTACAATGTTTTTAACAGGTAGTAATAATATAAACGAACTAAAATCTGCCAGATATATTTTAAAAGGCGATTTAAAGAATTGGAATGATCAGATTTAATAATTTAAATATTATCCATCGGAATTTTTTCAATCTTATTTATTCAGGTATTTAAAAAAGGAAGTGATAATTTGCAGTTAGAAGTAGTCGCAATAGGTGGATACGAGGAAGTCGGAAGAAACATGACTGCCGTAAATATCGACGGTGAGATCATAATTTTCGACATGGGTGTCAGACTCGACAGGATAATGATTCACGAGGATACAGACATCTCAAAAATGCACAGTTTAAACTTAATCGAGATGGGCGTAATTCCAGACGATACAGTAATGAAAAATATTGAAGGAGAGGTTAAGGCAATTGTTTTAACGCACGGACACCTCGACCACATCGGAGCAATTACAAAACTTGCGCACAGGTACAACGCTCCAATTATTGGAACTCCATATACTTTAGAACTCGTAAAAAGAGAAATTTTAAGCGAAAAGAAATTTGATGTTAGAAATCCTCTAATCACTTTAGAAAACGGAAATAAATTAGATTTAACAGCAAATATTACTTTAGAATTTGTAAAAATTACACACAGTATTCCTGATGCTGCAATGGCAGTTCTTCACACACCTTACGGTGCAGTGGTTTATGGAAACGACTTTAAATTTGATAATTTCCCAGTAGTTGGCGAAAAACCAGATTACAGGGCATTAAAAAGAATTGGAAAACAGGGCGTAATTGCAATGGTTTCAGAAAGTACGAGGGTTGATTACGAAGGAAAAACAGCATCAGAAGGAGTCGCTGCAAACCTTTTGAAAAACGACCTTTTAGGGACTGACAATGAAGACAATGCTGTGGTAGTAACTACTTTTTCGTCACACATTGCAAGAATCAAATCTATTACAGATATCGCATCAAAAATGGGTAGGATTCCAGTGCTTGTTGGAAGATCAATGTCAAAATACTGCGGAATTGCACAAGACATTGGGTTAGTTAAATTCCCAAAAGAAACAAAAATCTGCTGGGACCCTTCATCAATCGATAAAACTTTCCATCAGGTAATGAAAGACGGAAAAGAAAACTATCTGATGATTGTTACAGGACACCAAGGTGAAGAAGGCGCGGTTTTATCAAGAATGGCAACTAATAAAACAGCATTCAGGTTTGAAAAATACGATCAGGTTGTATTTTCAGCAGATGTTATTCCAAACCCCATGAATGCGGCACAAAGATATTTATTAGAGGCAAGGTTAAAGTTAGCAGGAGTCAGGTTATTTAAAGGAGCTCACGTATCTGGACACGCGGCAAAAGAAGATCACAGGGACATATTAAGATGGTTACAACCAGAACACTTAATACCTGCTCACGGTGATTTTAATTTAACGTCATCATATGCTAAATTAGCAGAAGAAGAAGGATTCAGACTCGGTGAAGATGTACACTTACTCAGAAACGGTCAAAGTTTGAAATTCGAAAGAGTAATTTAATAGAGGTGCTATAATGGTGTTTGATAGGGAAATATTGTCAAAAATCGATTCTGAACTCAAAAAATATATGGAAAAGGATACTAAACTTTATGGTGCGTCAAAACACCTTTTACTTGCAGGCGGTAAAAGAGTAAGGCCTTACCTTTCAATTATAACATATCTCTTGAAAAAAGATGATATTACTGAAATACTGGCACCAGCACTTTCTGTTGAATTAATTCATAATTATACGTTAGTCCACGACGATATAATGGATAACGATGACCAAAGAAGAGGAATGCCAACAGTTCACACGATTTATGGTGAACCAATTGCAATTTTAGCTGGAGATTTATTATATGCAAAAGCTTTCGAAGCTCTTTCAAATATTGAAGACAGTAAAAAGGCTCATGAAGTTTTAAAAGTGCTTTCAAAAGCCTGTGTTGAAGTTTGTGAAGGACAAACTGACGACATGGAATTTGAAGAAAGATTTCCTACTTTAGACGAGTACTTTGACATGATTTCCAAAAAAACAGGTGCTTTAATTGTAGCTCCTGTAGAAATCGGGGCAGTTATGGCAAACTGTACTCCTGAAGAAAGAAAAGCACTTTGTAATTACGCAAAAAGAATTGGAATGACTTTCCAAATTCAGGATGATGTTTTAGATTTAATTGGGGATCAAAAAACAATCGGAAAACCTGTTGGAAGTGACATTGTCGAAGGTAAAAAGACAATGATGGTAATTTACGCAATGGAAAACCTTTCTGAAGATAAAAAAGAAAGATTATTACAAATTTTGGGAAACAAAGATGCAACAGCTGATGAAGTTTCCGAAGCAATTGCAATTTTAGCAGATTCTATCGAATACGCGAAAAACACAATGAAAAAAGCGACAGAAGAAGCTAAAGATTACTTAAAAATATTTGATGCGGAAAAAAGAAAGAATCTCGAAAGCATTGCTGATTTTATCATTGAAAGAATTCACTAATTATTTTTAATTAACTATTTTATCTTTTTTTAAAATTTAAAGGTGTTTTAATGAAAATTCCTAAAATTTACGTTGAAGGAGAATTAAACGATGGCGACCGTGTCGCAATCGAAAAAGATGGAAATGCAATAATTTTTTTAGAAGAAAATGAAGAATATTCTGGAAATGGCAAACTTCTTTATCGGGTAATTTATGATGATTTAGCCAAATATTTGAGTTTAGACGAGCTAAAAAAAGATGTTTTAATTCAATATCCTGATAAACACACATTTACTTATCTTAAAGCAGGAACAAAACTTGTTTCCGTAGTTGCAGAAGGTTATGAAGTTTATCCAATAATGGATTTTGGTTTCAGGGTTTTAAAAGGGTACAGACTCGCAACACTCAAAAGTAAAAAAGGAGATTTGAGGTACGCTAATTCCCCCATAAGTGGAACCGTCATATTCATGAATGAAATCCCTTCAGAAAGAGCAAACTACGTATTTTACATGCTTGAAGAATAATTTTTCATTCTGAATTTTTCGAGTACTGGTATCCCCAGGAACCCGTAATCTGTCCTTTTTTCGCCATTTTTCCCAAAATATCTAGAATTTCCTTTTCAAGAGGTTCTGGAGTACTATTTTCAAAGTAAGTTCCACAAAGCGACATGAAGTAGTGTGCATGTACTTTTCCATTCTTTTTTATAATGTATTTCATCAAATCGATACTTTCTTTTCTTTGAATTTCTGTTTCATTTGGAAAACCAAATATAAAATCAACTTTTGGAATCAAATCGCATTTTTTAGAAGTTTCAACTGCATTTATAACATCCGAAACTGTGTGGCCACGTCTTATATGTTTTAAAACTTCATCACTACCACTCTGTGCTCCAAAATGAATGTATCTATTATCACAGTATTTATTTATCAAATCAAGGGTTTCTGAAGTTACAAATTCAGGCCTCACTTCTGAGGGAAACGTTCCAAAAAATAGCCTTTTTTTAATTTCAAAAAGGTGTTTCATCAATTTTTCTAGTTTTTCGATATTTGGTTTCGTTCCGGTTTTAGACCCATATGAAAATGCATTTGGAGTTACAAACCTGATATCCCCCATAGTTTTTACAATTTTTACGATACTTTCAATACTTCTATGTCGTATATTTTTTCCAAATATCTGCGGAGTTTGGCAGAATCTACAGTTGTATGGACATCCTCTTGTAATTTCTATTGGTGCAAGGGGCCAGATTTTTTCATAATCCTCAAAATTCTCAATTGGTATTCCTTTTATTATTTTTTCAGGGGTTTTTCCTGATTTTATGGAGTTTATAAGATTCGGTAGCGAAATTTCTCCTTCACCAATTATAACGTGATCAAAACCCATATTTAAGGTATCTTCTGGACATCCTGATGGGTGAGGGCCTCCAGCGATTAAAATAATATCTCTTTTAAGTTTTTTTAATTCGTTTATTTCGTTTAAAACTTCTTTTTCCTGCATACTCATAAATGAATATATCACTATCTCTAAAGAATCTAAATTCTCAATTATTTCATTAAATTCTTTGAATAAACTCCCGCCTACCAACGGATATAATTTTGAGATACTGTACTTGTTTTTCGAAGTCATTCTAAATCCAATCATAACTTTAAATAATTATGATTGGTATATAAAATTGACAGTAGTTTGGAGGTGCCTTTTTGAAGAAAAGACCAACTCTATATATCAAGATACACTACCCCGGAAGCACTGTGGAAGGAGAATATGACTTTGAAGCTGTAGTAAAACTTAAAAATAAGTATATTAAATATTTAGAAACTGGAAAAGGTACTGGTACGTTATTATTTAACGAAGACAAGAGAAACTTTGCAGTAATTGGTTTTCAGCAGATCTGTGCAATAGAAGTCGATAAAACTTTGATCTTCATGGATGAATTCGAGCGAGAATGGGATAAAGTCTATAAGGTAAGATAATTTTTAATATTTTTAGTAATGGTGATTTAATGGCAAAAACAAAAAAAATAGCAAAAACAGCAAAGGTCGCGGAAAATGCTTCGATTATGGGGGACGTTGAACTCTGTGAAAATGCAAATATTTGGTACGGGGCTGTATTAAGGGCAGATATTAGTAAAATAACGATTAAAGATAATTCAAACATACAGGATAACTGTGTTGTTCACGGCTCCATAGGCGCTCCTGTTTTTATTGGAGAAGGCGTTTCTGTAGGGCACGCTGCAGTAGTTCATGGATGTACTATCGAAGAAAACGTTCTTATCGGAATGAATTCGACTATATTAACAGGTGCAAAAATCGGTAAAAACTCAATAATTGGGGCAAATGCGCTTGTATCCCAAAATAAAGAAATTCCACCAAACAGTCTTGTTTTAGGGGTTCCTGGAAAAGTTGTGAGAACTTTAACTGATGAAGAAGTAGATTCAATAAGAGAGAATGCAAAAAGGTATGTCGAATTATCAAAAAACTTATAATGTTTAAAAATCAATGTGACTAGTGATGTAAATTAATCGGGTGAAAAAATGGTCAAATTAGGATTTGTTATCGCAGAATTCAACAGAGATTTAACATTTATGATGGAAAAATTGGCAGAAGAACACGCTGCGTTTTTAGGTGCAGATGTTTCATGCAAAGTAATGGTTCCAGGATCATTTGATATGCCTCTTGCAATCAAAACACTCCTCCAAAAAGACGATATCGATGCAGTTGTTACAATCGGTTGCGTTATCGAAGGGGACACTGAACACGATGAAATTGTGGTTCAAAATGCAGCAAGAAAAATCGCAGACTTATCTTTAGAATTTGGAAAACCAGTTGCACTTGGAATTGCGGGTCCAGGAATGACAAGAATGCAAGCTGAAGATAGAATCGATTATGGTAAGAATGCAGTTGAAGCTGCTGTTAAAATGGTAAAAAGACTTAAAGAAATCCAATAATTTAAAATTAAATTTATTAATCTTTTTTTAGTGATTTTATGAATGTTTTAAAAGAAGTTTATTCTACAATCGAGAAAAGAATTCAGGAAAAACCTGAAGGTTCATACGTTGTTAAAATAACAACTGACGACAAAAAGACAGCTGTAAATAAAATCTGTGAAAAGGTCGGTGAAGAAGCCGCAGAAGTTATCCTTGCAGCAAAAGATAACAACAAAGCAGAAATAATTTACGAAAGCGCGGATTTAATATTCCATACAATGGTATTGCTCGCAAAATCAGGAATTACGTATGAAGAATTGAGTGAAGAATTCAAGAAAAGAATGAAATAACTTATTTTAAATATTTTTTTAGGTTAAAATCGTACCAAAAATTCAAAATAGTTCCGAAAAATATAATACTAAAGTACGATATTAGGCGGTACAAAACCACAACTGCGGAACTTTCAGTTATTCCAATATTTTTAAGATTTAATATAAATATTAACGCATATTCAACCACGCCAAGTCCAGACGGGGTGAATGGAACTGCAGTTAATAGTGAACCCGATAAATCCGTAAATATCGGGAATATTAATCCATAATTTAGCCCCAATGCAAAAAATATGAAGTAAATTGTAAATCCTTCAGTTATCCAGGAAATTATCGAAATAAACAATAATTTCGGGATCGAACTTATTTTCAATGTACGAAGTCCCCTTTCAAAATTACTTAAAATATTTCCCACAACTTTAAATTCCGTATTTTTTACAAAATACCTGTTAATTTTTAAAAAAATCAAGGTTATCAGTATTAATGCAAATATTATTAAAATTCCGTATTTTAGTGTAATAATTATTTCAAAAGGAATACCTTTTTCAAATGAAATATATGCAAAAATTAAAAGAATGGGTATCATAGTACTCAGATCAAAGATTCGTTCTAAAAAAACTGTAGAAATACTCAAAGATATTGGGTCATTGGTTTTTTGTTTTAGGAGATAACTTCTATAGAGATCACCTATTTTTGCAGGTATTATGGAGTTCACAAACATTGATAGATAAAATATCATGGAAACATCTTTTAATTTGATATCAATACCTGCATCATTTAACAACAATTTCCATCGAATACTTTTTAAGAAAATTGATGCATAATAAAACACCAACGCCACAAAAAACCATGCAAAATTTGCATTTTTAAGGGTATTAATTAGTATAAAAAAATCCAATTTTAAAAAAATCCAATAAAGTATCAAAAAAGATATCAAAAAAGATAGGAATGTCTTTTTATTTAGAAAATGTTTTTTTAAATTCTGCAAAATTTCACTCGATTTTTAATTTAATTTATTTTTTTAAATCTCCATTTTAAAAGCGTTTCAATTGCTTTAACGCCATCAGACCATTTAATTTTTTTACCCTCTTTTTTAGTTCTCGGGTAATAATTTATTGGAATTTCTTTGATTTTATAACCTTTTCTAATTATTTTGGCAGTGATTTCAGGTTCCCATTCAAAACCATTCCCTTCTGCATTTACTAAAATATCTTTCAAATCAGAATGAAATACTTTATAACAGGTAGGTTCATCTGTTAAAAATACACCATATAAAACGTCAGTGGCTAAAGTTACACCTATGCCTCCGATTAAAAATGAAATATGGGAGTATTTATTGTCCTTATTTTTAATCCGTGAACCATAAACTATTTTTGCTTTTTTTTCCAAAATTGGTTTTATTAATTTTGAGTAGTCGTTTGGGTCGTATTCTAAATCAGCATCCTGAATAATGATAATATCTCCTGTGGACTTTCGCATCCCTTCTTTTAATGCACTGCCTTTACCGCCATTTTTTTTACTTAATAACTTAATATTCGATTCAGGAAATTTTTTAATCGAATTTTCTATAATCTGTTCCGTTCCATCTGTAGATCCATCGTTTACTATAATTATCTCTTTATCAACCGGCAAAGTTACAGCAACAACTTCTTCAAGCGTTTTTAGGATTGTTTTTTCTTCATTGTATGCAGGGATAATTATCGAAAGTTTCATTTTTTCACATTAATTTTATAAAGTACAGCGATTTTTTGATCTTGGTAACTATAATTCCAAACTTCAGTTAAATATTCATTTAAATTAGTATTCCATGGCATTTGGTAGCTTCTGTAGTTTTCCGGAGAAATATACATCAAATCGTATTTTCTGATATCATCACGTCTTTGTGATGGATCTACCCAGTAATTCATTTCATAATACGAAACATTATTTTCCATAAGTTCCGTTTTCAAGGAATCATCAGAATACGCAATTAATGGATCGTACATACCAATTAAATTATTATTATCATCAAATTGGTATTCTGAGTTAATCCAGTAGTAATCCCAGTATAAATATTGTATATTATATTTTTCAATCAGTTCCAATTTCTTTTCAGTATCATTACCATATAATATAATTGCAGCAATCATGTCTCGTTCAGGTAAATTAGTATATGGGTCATTTTGTTGCGCCCAACGATTAACAAGTACTTTTCTGCCACTTAATCCGTTTAACGCAAAACTCAATTCTTTTGTAGATAATATTACATCATTAATATCAGTATTCTCTATCAAATAATTATTTAAAGAAACATGTAACTCTGAAAATTCTGAGCGACCTGCTTCTGCCCATTGGTCATTATTTATGTAGTTTGAGAACATGTATGCACTATTTGCAGTCAGTAATAAAAATAATGATCCAAAAACAATCATATTCTTTGTTACTTTATCTGAATTTTTAATTAATTGTTCATAGATATAATTTAAACCACAAAGTGAAATTAATAATGCCGATACCCAAAGGTAAAATGAAGACATGTATGTTGGAACGAAATTCATTTTTAAAAGCGGTTCTGTTATTATGTAGCAGAAGGTTGCGAAAAGGGAACCAAATACGAATAATTTAAAGAATCGATTTTCTTCTTCTCTAGATTTATACAATGAAAATATCCCTACAATTAATATTACCGAAGAAATTATTCCGACAGCTGATTTGATATTGAATATATATTGTAGGATGCTATCGATGAAAAACTTAATTTGTATGTCTATCCTTCCAAAATCTGGAGTATCCATATGGAGCCTATCATAAGGCCTAACTAGCTTCAGTATAAATATTGGTTTATACCAGTATAGCATGGATATCGGTAAGCCAAAAATTGTAAACAGCCCCAATTTTTTCCAATTTTCTACAATGTATTCTTTAATACCGTTTATACTGTTAAATTGATATTTTTTGTAAATTTCATATGTTATGAAGGTAGTAATAATTAATGTTGCACCAACAAATGCCACAGTATGGGATATTGCGAGTAATCCATAAATTATTCCTAAAAAACCATAATTTAATGTTTTTTTATTGTTAAATGACAGGTACAACACAAGAATAAATAGTGGAATCATAATCTGTTTTGTAAATGGTGTGTATTTTAATAAGGGGTATATCGAAATTCCATTTGCTAACACGACACCGATCAATGAAACCCATTCGTTTTTAAACAATGTTTTAAATGCAATAAACCAAATGATACTTCCCAATGCAAACAATACTGTTGATAAATAGATCATCCCCTGAAATGCATCTACCTCAAATATTTTACAGAATTCTGCACATATTATTCCATAAAGTGGTAAATATCCGGGAGTTCCGCCTAAAATAGAAGAACTTTCAAAAGGATCTCCGCCAGATAAGATATGCATGACTGAACCCATTTGGTAGTAATAATCTCCACCATAAATTGGTGATGGGAGTGACTGAAACTCTGAAGTTCCACCGTACTGTAAAAAAACTCCAAATAATATATAAAAAATTAATAAAAAAATCGGTAGTTTTAATTTAATATTTTTCACAAAACTCACCCGTAATTATTTCAAATACTTTTTAAGAATTTTTGGAAATATTGTTCCTTCAATTAGATTCAAAATATCGGTTCTGGTAAGGATCCCAACTGCATATTCTTCGTTATCCACTACAATTAACCTTCCAACGTTATATTTTTCCATCAAAATTAATGCATCATATATTTTTTCATTTTTTGAAACGGTATATATTTTTTCAGCCATTAATTCTGTTACATTTTCATTTTCAAGACCTCTTGAAACTGCTTCTGCGACATCATGTAGGCTTAATACTCCAAGAAGCTTTTTTCCATCCATTACGGGAATTCCGCTTATATTTGCATCTGCAAGTAGCTTTGCGGCATCTCGAATCGTTTTTTCAGGAGTAATATATATTAATTTTTCTTTTATTCCAACGTCCCCCACAGAGATTCCCGGAACGCTCGCAACACTTATTACATCCATTAATAAAATATGGTTGATATCATCTCTTCCGACGATTTTTCCCAAAATCACAATTTTGTTGTGGTGTGTTGGTCCAACTTTTACAATATCCCCTTCTGAAAATTTTCTAGTGTCCCCATTAACGTATATTTTTGAAGAACATGATTTTTCTCTTGTTACGGTATCAAACACAATTTTTGTAACACTAACCCCTTCAACAAGATTTTCATTTTTATAAATTGGAACGGTAATTTCTTCCTCTGTTTCAAGTCCGAGTGAACGATATGTTAAACTTGTTGGAATGTATCCACCTTTTGGACCGGGAACTCCATCAACAAGATTCAACGCTCTTAATGCCTGCATCTGGTTTCTAATTGTTCCAGGATTTCTGCTTAATCGAATTGCAATTTCTGTTCCTTTTACAGCCTTATTTTTTTCCCTGTAAATTGAAATTAATTCTTGAAGTATCTCTTTCTGAACTATTGTAAGTTCCATGTTCCCACCGTTAAAAATGATTATAAACCGTGATTATAAATAGTGACATACATAATATGGTTTCTAATTGGTATAATAATTTTATGATTTAATTATAAAATCCGCAAAAAAGAGTTTAAATATATTTAAAAATCTAATGGTATGATTTTACAAGGAATATTCTTTTCTAAGTATTTTAAAAATGATTTCAAGCCATAAACTTCGGTTCCGTAATGAGTTCCATCGATAACGGTTAGTTCGAGTTCTTCTGCAATTATTTTTGAGTGGTGCGTTAAATCTCCAGAAATATAAACGTCTGCAAAATTTGATACATATCGAATGGAATCTTGTGAAAAGCCGTATCCTGAAAGAACTGCTACTTTCAACTGTTTTTTATCGTATATGCTTTTAGGAACAACGGTTTCTGGAACTGTAAATATATTTTCTTTTGTAATTTTTAAAATATCTTCGAATGTTCCATCCAAGGTTCCGATTCTTCCCAGACCGTCATCATATATATTTTTAACATCTTTTAAACCATATAATTCTGCCAAACAATCATTAAGTCCGTTTTTACATATATCGAGGTTTGTATGTGCGCTATATAATGGAATATCCTTTTCAGTTAATATTTTCAACTTTTTATAAATGGTGCTCGTGAAATTTCTTATTGGATCTTTTAAAATCGGGTGGTGAGTAAATAAAAAGTCTATATCTTCGGATTTTGCTTTTTCTATAACTTTTAGGGACGCATCTAATGCAATTCCTAATTTTTCAACTTTTTTTTCGAGATTCAGTCCAACCTGAAGCCCGATATTGTCTCCCGGAATTGCAAGTTCCTTTGGAGCAAACTTTTCAATTATTTCTATGATTTCAAAAGCTTTCATTTTTTCCAACCCGTAATTACCTGTAATTCTTCAAATAAAAATTTTAAAGATCCAGTCTGTTTAGCAACAAATCCCAAATTTTCCATTTTTTCTATGGTTTTGTTTCCATCAGTAAGTGATGACTGTAGAATTTGAACTGTTCCTTTTTCATTTAAATGGTTAATTACTTCGTCTAAAAATTTATCTAATACCTCTCTTCCGTTTTTTCCACCATCAAATGCATAATTTAGGTATTTTTCCAATTTTTCTTCATCAGATGTTGGAAGATATGGGGCATTGAATAAAATCACATCAAATTTTTCGTCAATATTTTTGAAAAGATCGCCAGTTTTAAATGACAGCTTTTTGGAATTGATTTCGTTTGATTTAGAATTTGTTTTTGCACATTCCACTGCGTAAGGGTTTATATCGATTCCGATAACTTTTGAGGCACCCTTTTTTACGGCATTTATTGCCTGAATTCCACTTCCAGTTCCTACGTCAAGAACGGATTTATTTTTTACATCAACTAAATTTTCAATAAGAAGTTCACTATCTTCTGCAGGAACATATACATTAGGATGCGTTTTTATCTTTATTCCGTTTATTTCAATGATTTTTATCATAACAATCTATTTTTTACATTTTCCAGATTTCATCGCCGATAAAATGGATGGTTTTAATTGCTTTTCCTTTTTTTTCTTCAACCATTGTTTTTCCACCCATCAAAGCTTCTCCAACGGATAAAGGCTTTTTGTGAGTTACGTCAACTACGAATACAATGTCTCCTTCTTGGATATTTTCGTCAGCTTCGACGATTCCCGGGGCCATGACGTCTGCACCGTTTGCGATGAATTTTACGGCACCCATGTCTACAGTAACCTTATTGTTTTCGATATCCATATTTAAAAGGAACTTCAATGTTGGAAATATCCTTCCATTGTTTACCATTGCAAGAGGGGTCCCGTCTAAAAGGATTATTTCGCCTTCTTCGGTTACCGCTTTTTCAACGACTGCTTTTTTTGGAATTATTTTTTCAACGTCAAAAATATTTCCAAGTTCATCCTTTAATTCCTTTAATTCTTTCTTTTTTAGCATGTATCTTCTTTTTATTTCCATATTTTCACAGTTAAATATTTTTCAAGATTTTAAAACAGTTTAAAATAATATTTTAAAGAATAAGTAAGTTTAGGTTAAAAAAGTAAATTAAGAAAAGTATTTTATCTATTCTATAATTTCGTAAGCAGTGTTTCTCTGTTTTGGAATTCTTCCAACTGCTAAAATCATGTCTTTTAATTTTTCTTCACTCATGAAAGTTCCGTAACTTCCACCCGCTGCTTTTGAGATGCTTTCTTCCATCAAAGTTCCGCCAATGTCGTTTGCACCACAATTTAGTGAAACTTGGCTTAATTTTGTTCCAAGTTTTACCCAGGAAGTCTGTATGTTTTTGATGTAATCTTTAAAGAAAATTCTTGAAATCGCGTAAGTTTTCAAATCAAGCATTCCAGAAGCTCCGCTTTTTACTCTTTCCATATGGTGGAGTGGCGCATTTTCATGTAAAAATGTCAATGGTACAAATTCTGTAAAACCGCCAGTTTCCTTTTGAATTTTTCTTAAAATCGATAGGTGTTCCGCAAGATGTTTATTTTCTTCGATATGGCCGTACATCATAGTACACGTTGTTTTAATGCCAGTTTTATGTGCATTTGTTACAACATCAATCCATTCGGAAGTTTTTAATTTTGTAGGGCAGATTTCAGACCTTATTTCATCATTCAATATCTCAGCAGCAGTTCCAGGCATGCTGTTTAAACCATTTTCTTTTAAAATTTTTAAAGCTTCGTTTACACTTAATCCTGCATTTTCTGCAGCGGATTTAACTTCCATTGGAGAAAATGCATGCACAACTATTTCTTCATAAGGTTCAGTGATTTTTTTAACTTTTTTTAGAATTTCAGCTTGAAAATAGGTATCAATTTCTTTTAAAAGGCCACCCTGAATACAAACTTCAGTAGCACCAATTTTTCTAGCTTCAAGTGCTTTTTTAGCAACTTCATCAGGATTTAAAAAAAACGCATTCGGATCGCCATGTTCTGCTTTAAATGCACAGAATTTACAGGTTCCGCTACAGACGTTTGTAAAGTTAATATTTGCATTAACGACATAAGTTACCGTATCCCCGACAATATCCTTTCTAATAGAATCTGCGAGTTTTATTACATCAAAAAAGTTTTCAGTATCTTCAAATAGTTCCAGGCAGTCTTTTTTTGAGATTTCTTTTTCCTTAAAAGACATCAAATCCATTAAATCACCAATCGATCTATAAATATCTTCAAGACTATTTTTTAATATTTAAATATTTCGATGATATTAACTGCTAATTCGGGACTAAATCATTAAAAAACGAAAAATAGGGGATTTTATTCAATTATTTCGTAAAGTGTGGTTCTTTCTTTTGGAATTCTTCCAATACTTTTAATGGCGTTTCTCATTACATCTACGCTCGCATCTTCGTAGATACTTCCTGCAGCCTTTGAAACTTTATCTTCAACTAAAGTTCCACCAAGGTCGTTTGCACCAGACTTTAAAATTAACTGGCTCAATTTAGTTCCAATTTTTACTCTTGGGGCTTGGATGTTTTTTATAACGTCTTTAAATAAAATTCTCGAAACTGCGTAGAGTTTTAACTCGTAAAGTCCGGTTGCTCCATCTTTAACCCTTCCAGCTTTATGGAGTGGGGTGTTCTCGTGTAAATATGAAAGCGGAATAAATTCTGTAAATCCGTTTGTATCTTCCTGGATTTCTTTTAAAATTGATAAGTGATCAACAACATGTTTGTATTCTTCAATATGGCCGTAAATTATTGTAGATGTTGTTGTAATTCCGGTTTTGTGCGCAGTTTTTATAATGTCCACCCATTTTTTAACAGGCATTTTTAGTGGACAGATATCTGATCTTACATCATCATCGAGTATTTCAGCAGCGGTTCCAGGAACTGACCTTAAACCTGCTTCACTTAACATTTTTAAGGCTTCCTTTACATCAATTCCTGCATTTTCTGCACCGTTTAATATTTCCTGTGGCGAATATGCGTGGACATATATTCCACCGAGTTTTGAAGTTTCGATATTTACTTTATTTAATGTTTCAACCTGGAAGTGTGTATCGACATCAGGGTGAATTCCTCCGTGGATTGTAACTTCTGTAAGCCCTGCTTTTTTAGCAATAACTGCTTTTTTAGCAATTTCATTAGCATCCAACCGAAATGCGCCAGGACTGTTTTTTGAAACGCTGAATGCACAGAATTTACATCCCATCGTGCACACGTTTGTAGTTTCAATATTTGTGTTATTTACATAAGTTACCGTATCCCCGACAATATCCTTTCTAAGAGAATCTGCGAGTTTTATTACATCAAAAAAGTTTTCGGTATCTTCGAATAGCTCAAGGCATTCTTTTTTTGAGATTTCTTTTTCCTTAAAGGACATCAAATCCATTAAATCACCGGATAATTTCTAAGTTCCACTAGGGGTTTTTCGTATATAAAATTGAGCATAGCTAATTACTACGTTAATTCGGATAATACGTTTACTAATTGGTCGAAAATTCGCTGCAACCACTTTAATATATATAATTTTCTATTTATTGAGAATAGAAAGTACATTATATTGCTGATTAGTAATTATACTTGTTATATTAAAACTCTAGAAATAGGAAGGTGGCAGAATGAAATTTGGTATCGAATTTGTTCCAAACGAACCAATAACCAAACTAGCATACTACGTTAAAATGGCAGAAGACAATGGATTTGAATTCTGCTGGATTACAGACCACTACAACAACAGAAACGTATACATGACCTTAGGAAACCTTGCAGCAGCAACAAACAAGATCAAGTTAGGTCCTGGTGTTACAAACCCATACGTAAGAAGCCCAGCAATCGCGGCATCCGCAATGGCTACTGTAGATGAATTATCAGGCGGTAGAGCTACATTTGGTATCGGCCCTGGTGACAAAGCAACATTTGATGCATTAGGCATTGAATGGACAAAACCAGTAGGAACAATCAAAAAAGCAATCGCAGACTTCAAAGAATTAACGGCTGGAAAAAGAATGGCAGAAGGTGCACAACTTGCAATTAAACCTTCAGCAAAAATCCCAATTTACATGGGAGCACAAGGCCCTAAAATGTTAGAAACCGCAGGAGAAATTGCTGACGGTGTTTTAATTAACGCTTCAAACCCAAAAGACTTCGAAGCAGCAGTTCCTTTAATTAAAAAAGGAGCAGAAGCAGCAGGAAGAAGCATGTCAGAAATTGACGTTGCAGCATACGCATGCATGTCAGTAGACAAAAAAGCAGAAAAAGCTAAACAAGCAGCAATCCCAGTTGTAGCATTCATCGCTGCTGGTTCACCTCCTATGATCTTAGAAAGACACGGAATTGACCCTGCTAAAGTTGATGCAATCAGAGCAGGATTAAAAGAAGGAAACTTCGGTGCAGCATTCGGAAACGTTGACGAAGCAATGTTAGAAGGATTTGCTTTATACGGTACACCTGAAGAAGTTGTAGAAAAAGTAAAAGCATTAGAAGCAATGGGTGTAACCCAAATTGTTGCTGGATCCCCAATCGGACCAAACAAAGAAACCAGCATCAAATTAATTGGAAAAATCATTAAAGAATTCCAATAATTAAATAACTTTTTTAAATTTTTTTTAAATTTTGAAAAAAAAGAGTTTTATTTTAGTTTTAAAGGTTTATTTCGCCTTTGATTTTTCAATGTATTTTTCAATCATTTTAGCTTCGATTTTTGAAGTTATTCCAAGTCTCTCTAAAACAATCTCTGTAAGAAGTCTTTTTAAAATTTCTTTTCCTTCTTTTGCGTCATCAATTGTTCCCAATTTTTTTGTAGTTCCTGGAGACTTTAATTTTACTAACGCGCCTGAAATATCTTCTTCTTTGACTCTTCCTTTTTTCTTTTCGTATATTTCATCTGCAATTTCGCCAATTTTTTTCATATCAAATGGCAAAAAATCTTTTATTTTTATAGAGAGAGTTTCTTCTATCGATGCTAAAACCCTAGCAATTTCTTCATTGGATGTGTTTTCATCAATTTTGATTTTTTTAGAAACGTACCATTTTCCTTTTTTAGCATTAAACTGTATTCGTTCTTCAGACATAAAACCACCTGAATAAAACAAGTTAATATAATCTTAAAACTATATCCTGTTTAAATTATATAAAATAGTTTTCAATTGAAATCAAAACAATATAAAAAAAGTAAGATAATTAGTACATTTCAAGGGTTTTTTTCAAAATAGGATTTTGAATATCTTCTTCTGAGATTTCAGAAATTTCTACAACTTTGATGTTTGCTCTTTTTACAGCATGTTTGCTACCCATTTCTGAGTACATGGTTTCTAAAGCGTCATCTTCTTTTACAACGTTGTATTCTTTTGTGAATACCATTGGTTCATCTTTTCCAATGATTTCTCCTTTTATTCTTACGATTTTTGCCATATTATCACCATAATAATATTATTAATCTATTAAATCTAGAGCTTCTTCAATTTTTAAGATCTCAGGACCTGAGGTGTCGCCTCCGACAACAGCTCCTTTGATGTTTGCTAGAATGCACGCGCCAACTGAAGTTACACCCCTATTTGCAGTGCCCCTTTCAACGTAGTCCACTCTTAAAATGTCTTGAATCCATTCTAATTCTAATTCATCAGTTAGTGGGTGAACCAGGCATCCTTTATCGGTTGCAACTCCATTTGAACCAACTGTTGGGAGTTCAGCGTAGTTTCCTACTCCGGATTCTACATCTAATACATCCTCAATAGTCTTTCTAAATCTGGATAATTCTTCCGAAATTATGCATCCTTTATTGTTAGTTAATATTAAGTTACCAAATGCCGTGTTTTTAGCTTTAAGTCTTTCTAAATTAACGTCCAGACTGTTTTCTTTTAAAAACATTTTAATTAATTCAACTTCTTTTTCAGTCGTTATGTCAGGTACTAAAAGTCCGTTGGAGTTTCCAACACATAAGGAGCCTATTAAAGAGCTGTTTGAAATGTTTAACTGAGTTGCAGGAATGTCGAGTACGTTTTTCATACGTTCCATCGTTTTTTGATCAACTGAAAGAGGAAAAAACCCATAATCTTCAGTTGCGAGTGAATGTACTCCTAGTGTGGACACTCCAGAAAAGTATGTTTTCATTATCATAGTACCACAGTGTTTCTAGAGAAAGAAGCAGAGATTATTCTATTAATGTTGCTTTAACAACATCTCCTTCTTTTACAACTTTAACTCTAACTTTAGCAGGGATTTTGTTTAAACTTCTTTCCCATACTTTTTCGTTTATTGAATTGTCAAGTTTTACAATGTCTGATTTCATGTGTTTCTTTAAGAAATCTCTAATTGCCCTCATAGCTCTTGGAGCTCTTTTTGTTGTAGGGCTTTTGTTTGTTACGTCTCTCAAAGGGATTGTATATATTCTTTCTTCTTCCATAGTATGCACCTCCGCATGGATTAAAAAATGTATAAATATTAAATCATATAGAATATGAAAAAACAATATTTAAATATTTTGGTGAGCGGGTAACATGGAAGACTACACAAAAGCTGAAATTTTAATAGAAGCCCTGCCTTACATCTGTAAATTCCACGATCAAAAGTTTTTAATTAAGTATGGCGGCCATGCAATGGTAAACGAGCAGGCAAGGAGTTGGATCGCAAAAGACCTCGTACTTTTGAAATATGTCGGCATAAATCCAATAGTGGTACACGGAGGGGGCCCAGAAATCAATCGTGCAATGGAAAAAATGGGTAAAAAACCTGAATTTATTCACGGTCTTCGAGTAACTGATGAAGAAACACTTGACATTGTTAAAATGGTTCTTATTGGTAAAATAAACGGAGATATCGTTTCAAAATTAGAAAGATACGGTGGAAAAGCTGTTGGTCTTTCTGGAAAATCCGGCCAGTTAATTAAAGCGAAGAAAAAAATCCAGTATTTAATGAAAGACAGTCAAAAAATCGAAGTAGATCTTGGAATGGTTGGAGAAGTCGAACACGTAGATACTAAATTAATAGATATATTGGTTGAAAAAAGATACATTCCAGTAATTTCCCCAATTGGTGTGGATCATCAGGGAAATGATCTAAATTTAAACGCAGACATTGCTGCAGGAGATATCGCAGGTGCAATGGACGCTAAAAAACTTATAATGGTTACCGATGTCGACGGAATAATGGATGATGTAAATGATCAATCAACACTTCACAGAAGATTAACAATTTCACAAATTGAAGATATGATCGAAAAAGGACTTATTACTGGCGGAATGATTCCAAAAATTGAAGCATGTATCAATGCACTTGATAAAGGAGTTCAAAGTGTACACATTGTAAATGGAAAAACTCCTCACGCAGTTCTTCTGGAAATTTTCACAGAAGATGGTGTGGGTACAATGATTGTACGAGAATAACTTTCTTTTTTTAATTTTTTAAACTCCCTAAATTCTTCTTTTATTTGCAAAATATATCCCTTTATCGGACTATTTGGATTAAAAAAGATTCAAATTTTTAGATTTAAATTATCTTTATATATCAGGATAACCCATGTATTATTATCGGAAAAGGAATTCCGGTTCCTTCCGAAACGCACCAACCAAATCACTATATCGCACCATTAACCTTAAAATAGCCAAAAAACCATTAAAAACTCTTAAAAACCAAATAACCGAATTACCTTATTTTAAAATAAGGTAATTATACCCCTATTTGCAAAAAATTAAATGACCTCTAAAAATCGGAATATCATATATGCACTTATGCTTATTATTATATCAAATCTTAAATACTACAAAAGACCCGACGGGGTGTTTAAATGAAAAAAATCGAAGCTATCATCAGAATAGAAAGATTGGATATCGTAAAAGGCATTCTTTCTGAAAATGGCTTTTTAAGCTTAACTATTTCTGAAGTAAAAGGAAGAGGTGTTCAGGGTGGAATCACTGAACGATACAGGGGAACTGAATACGTGGTAGACCTACTTCCAAAAGTTAAACTTGAAATGGTAGTCGATGACAAGGACATCGAAGAAGTAATAACAATTATCCGTGAAAACGCAGAAACTGGAAAACCGGGAGACGGAAAAATCTTTATAATTCCTATTGAAGATGCAGTAAGAATCAGAACTGGAGAATCAGGTATAAAAGCTATTTAAATTAAAAAGTCAGGTGAAAATTATGGCAACAGCAGATTTATTTGCTGACCCAACAAACATCGTAACAGGGCTCAGTACATTGGCGACTTCCGGAGATGTAATGTTCTTAGTATTGATGGGAACACTCGTATTTGCAATGCAGTTAGGATTTGCACTTCTTGAAGGGGGTCAAGTCAGGAAGAAAAATGTTAACAACGTAATGATGAAAAACATGGCAGATTGGTTAATTGGGGCAGTGTCATGGCTCTTTATTGGATCAGTTCTTGCAGTGTCACTTGTTCCTGGAGACTTCTTCAGCTGGTGGGGACAGATCTTTACAACAAACTTTGCAGACAATGGAATAGACTTAGCAAACTGGTTCTTTGGGCTGGTATTCGCAGCAACTGCAGCTACAATCGTATCTGGTGGTGTTGCAGAAAGGATTAAATTCAAATCATACTTAATAATGTCTATAATCATAACTGCAGTGCTTTATCCACTGTTCGTATACCTTGGACCATGGGGTTCAGGAATGATTCCATTCAATGACTACGCTGGAAGTTTCATAGTACACGGTCTTGGTGGTTTCTTGGCACTTGGAGCAATTGCAGCTCTTGGACCAAGAATCGGAAAATTCGTTAACAAAAAACCAATTTCAATTCCGGGACATAACATCCCAATGTCTGTATTCGGGGCATTCGTTTTAGCAATCGGATGGTACGGATTTAATGTAGGAAGTTCACTTGCATTAGCAGATATTTCAGGATTAGTATGTGCAACAACAACACTTGCAATGGCAGGTGGGGGTATTGGGGCACTCCTCGCTTCAAAAGATGATGTATTATTCACAGCAAACGGTCTTGTTGCAGGTTTAGTTGCAATCTGTTCAGGAACTGATGTTGTAAGCCCTGTAGGAGCATTAGTAATCGGCCTTATAGCGGGAATTCAGGTACCAATCGTCTACAAAATCGTTGAAAAAATGGGACTTGATGATGTATGTGGTGTAGTTCCTGTACACGGCACAGCAGGTATTTTGGGAGGTATTTTAACAGGTATCTTTGGAATGGCCGCTCTTGGTGGTGCTGGTGGAGTAAGTTTGGTAAACCAGCTCATTGCAGCAGGATTAACTGTAGTATATGGTACAGGATTAGGATTCGGTCTCGGAAAAATAGTTGGTGGATTCACTGGCGGACTCAGAGTTACTGAAGAAGAAGAAAAAATGGGACTTGACCTTGCAGAACACAAATTGCCAGCTTACCCTGACGAATAACTAACTTTTCACTTTTTTCAATGAAAAATAGATAACATTATATATTTTTCAAAATATATTTTTCAAAGCGTTAAAAGTATTATGCTATTTTGGCGGTGTTAATATGAGAAAAATAGAAGCAATATTCAGACCTGAAAGACTCTTGGCGGTTAAAAATGCACTTTCAGAAGAAGGATTCATCAGTTTGACGTTAACGGAAGTAAAAGGAAGGGGAGTTCAGGGCGGAATCGTTGAAAGATACCGTGGAAACGAGTATTTGGTGGATTTACTTCCTAAGGTTAAAATTGAAATTGTTTCTAACGATAGCGATGTTGAAAAAATAGTAAAAATTATTTCTGAGAATGCTGTAACTGGAAAACCTGGCGACGGAAAAATCTTCGTAATCCCTGTCGAAGACGCAATAAGAATCAGAACCAATGAAAAAGGAAAAGATGCTATTTAAAATCTGAAAATCTTTTTTTATTCTTTTTTTTAAATATTCAAATTTATCTATTTTGCTAGGACTATTTATATCAGTTTTATTTTTAATAAGAATAAGAATTCCGGTTCCTATATCATACATTTTTCAAGGTATGGGTTTTCCTTAAATTATACAGTTTTCAACCTAAATTTCATTTTAGTTGGTTTGGTTAATAATGGTGCAACAATGAAGAAACTAGAAGCAATAATAAGAATGGAAAGATTAGGTCTCGTTAAAAATGCCCTTTACAAGAGTGGCCATGTTAGTTTAACGGTAACTGAAGTAAAAGGAAGAGGGGTTCAGGGTGGAGTAGTTGAACGATACCGTGGAACGGAACACGTGGTCGAAATACTCCCAAAAGTCAAGGTAGAACTTGTAATCAACGAAAAAGACGTAGATTCTGTAGTAAATATAATTGCAGAAAATGCGTATACGGGAAAACCCGGAGATGGAAAAATCTTCGTAATTCCTGTTGAAGACGTTTACCGGGTAAGAACTGGTGAAAGGGGTTCAGAGGCTATATAAAATTATTAAATTTTAATGGTGCGTAAATATGGTGACGGCAGATTTATTTAATAATCCATCAAATATCATGGATGCGTTAAACACGCTTGCAAACTCAAGCGATGTAATGTTTTTAATTTTTACTGGTGCTTTTATTTTCATAATGCACCTCGGATTTGCAATGCTCGAAGGCGGCCAGGTTCGAGAAAAGAACGTAAACAATGCAATGATGAAGAACATGGGCGACTGGATTATAGGATGTATTTCTTGGCTTTTAGTCGGTTCAGTAATTGCTAGAACATTAAACCCTGCAGAATTTGTTTTATGGTGGGGAAAAATTGCAAGTGCAACACCGTTCCTTACAAACAATGGATTTGAACTTGCAAACTGGTTTTTAGGGCTTGTATTTGCAGCAACCGCAGCAACTATCGTTGCAGGAGGAATTGCAGAGAGAATTAAATTTAAATCGTACATTTTAATTTCAATTGTAATAACAGCGTTATTATATCCACTTTTCGTGTATCTTGGACCATGGGGTGCAAGTATAATTCCATTCCACGACTACGCAGGAAGCTTGATGGTTCACGGAGTTGGTGGATTCTTAGCACTTGGTTTAATTGCAGCAATCGGTCCAAGGGTTGGAAGATTTGTAAACAAAAAAGCAATAACAATTCCCGGACACAACATCCCGATGTCAATTCTTGGAGCATATATTCTTGCATTTGGATGGTACGGATTTAACGTAGGAAGTTCACTTGCTTTAAGCGATATTTCCGGATTAGTATGTGCAACAACAACACTTGCAATGGCAGGTGGGGGTCTTGGAGGATGTTTATTCTCTAAAAACGATGTGTTATACACTGCAAACGGACTTCTTGCAGGAACTGTTGCAATCTGCGCAGGAACTGATATTGTAAGCCCACTTGGAGCTTTAATAATTGGATTCATTGCAGGTTCCCAAGTGCCAATGATCTTCAAATTTGTTGAAAAGTTGGGTCTTGATGATGTATGTGGTGTAATTCCAGTACACGCAACTTCTGGAGCTCTTGGTGCAATTTTAGCAGGGGTATTTGGAATGACTGCTTTTGGCGGTGCTGGCGGAATTAACCTTACAGAACAGATAATTGCAGTTTTAATATGTGCAGTTTATGGTACCGGTGCAGGATTCCTTTTAGGAAAAGTAATTGGCGCAGTTACCGGTGGATTAAGAGTTAAAGAAGATGAAGAAAGAGCTGGACTCGATCTTTCAATCCACAAACTCCCCGCATACCCAAAAGAAAACTAAATATTAATTTTTACTTTTTTAAAAATTTATTTTTATATTTTAAACTCAAAGTATTTTTTTATGAAAACATTCAATGAACAGTGCTACGACCTTTTAATGCAAATTACAAAAGGAAAAGTCACAACTTACAAGCTCATAGCTGAAGCCCTAAATACCAAAGCTTATCGGGCAGTTGGAAATGCAATGAAAAATAATCCAAACGTTTTAACAGTGCCGTGTCACCGAGTTGTAAATTCTAACGGCTACGTTGGCGGATATGTAAATGGGATCGAAAAAAAGATAGAACTTTTAAAAAATGAAGGAATATATATTTCCGATAATAAAATAATTAATCTAAGTGGCTATTTATTTAGATTTTAGTGTTATTATCGTTAGATCTTACTAGTGGATAGTTTCGAACGGTTTATGACAATATGGGATTTTAAATGTTTTTTTAACACATATTTGGTTTGGGGGATCATATATTCATTGTGGGGTATTGTCCACACAATATACTATGATTTTATGGTATATAAACGTTGCCTAATTGGGAATTTAATATATGCCATCAGTTTAAAAATTTAAAAAAGTCGAATTTTAATACCTTAAAATAGAGATACTAATACACATTATTTTGATCGGGGTGTTTTAATGGTCTTTGGAATATTTAAAAAGAAGAAAAAAACCGTTGAAGATTATTTAAACGATAAAAATATTCTCGAACTTATTTTAAATGATCATAAGGATTGCATACTTGATTTTACGTACAATTTTATATGGCAGAGTAATTTTGATATTAAAAGTGAAGTACAAAATGGAATATCTTACGAAAAATTAGTAAATCACATAAAAAATCCCGAAAATGTAGTTTATATTAACGGGGATGTAGGACACAGGTTTTGTAGTTCGATGGGTGCCGATTTAAAGTATTTTGGTGGAAGCGGAGGTAAAATTCAAACTGGAACCGTTATTGTTGATGGAAATATCGACACGAGGTTTGGAATAAGTATGGTTTCTGGAACTGTTTATTTAAATGAAAATTTTAAATTAAAAGAGCCCATTGGAAATATAATCGAAGTAGAAAGCGATATTTTAGGATATAAAAAATATATTTCGATAACTGAATTAATGGAATCAGAAACGAAAGAAAAAGTTCTAAAACCAAACGTTTTCAAAAATAATGAACTTATTTTAAATGATAATGTAATTCGAGATACAATTGGTGCGAGAATTGAAAATGGATCAAAAATAACTGTAAATGGAAATGTGGATTTGAGTACTGGAATTTTAATGAAAAATGGAACTGTTATAGTTAATGGAAAAGCTGGAAAAAATACCGGATCTGTGCTAAGGGGCGGAACTGTAATCATAAATGGAAATACTGGAGATTTCACGGCATCGGATATGATATCTGGAACAATAATTATTGATGGAAATGCAGGTAAATTTTTGGGATCAAAAAAGAAAAAAGGAGCAATTTATGCAAAAGATGGCTCAGCAATTCCTCCTTTAAAAAAACAATCATTAAATTCTAAGGATAAAGAAATAATTTCTAAAAATGGATTTTTTGGAGAATTTGTAAAATTTCAATAAGTATATTTAGATATATAAATATATTTTTCTAAAATAAAAAACGAGCTTCAGGCGGGGTTTGAACCCGCGGCCTCCTGCTTACCAAGCAGGCGCTCTACCAGGCTGAGCCACTGAAGCACGACTATTCAAACAATTTGCATATCAACTAACTCAAAAACAATATATAAACTTTTGGGTATCCATCCTATTTTGTATTAATTTTTTTATAAAACTTATTTAATCAAAGGATAACGTTTATTTTTAGAATTAAGTCTCATAAATTCTGGCAAAGCACTGTTTTAAACTCTTTTGAAAGAATGAATTTTACCGAAAACTTTATATATATTAATTCCAATCTAATTAGTGCAACTATTTAAAGAAGCCCAGTAGTGTAGTGGCCAATCATCCGTGCCTTTGGAGCATGGGACCGCGGTTCGAATCCGCGCTGGGCTACCATTTTTATTTTGGGCAAATTAATTTATAAATCTAGATATACTGTTTTAACATTTCAAAAAAAAATAAAAGTTATTCTAAAATTTCAAAGTCGATACCATGTCCAAATAAAAATAAAAGGTAGCTTGCAGGAATTTCTGTAGATTTATGGTTAAAAGTATCTCCTTTCAATGTTAACGGATCAATTTCCTGTTTTATATTTACATTGTACATTATTTTATGGAATTTGGAGAATACGCCATGATTTAATGGATCGAATTGATTACTTTTCAATGAACTATAAGTTATCTCTTTTACCATCAGTCCCGTATATCCGTGAAGCGATCCAATCGTTCTGAGAAGCCGGATATCGTCATCCATAACCTTTTCGTCGAGTTCAAGCCTGCTTTTTACTTTATCGATAGTTTCGTATATTTTTCGTCTTGTAGTATCTTTTCTGGTATCTATTTCGGTTTTCCAATCTGAATTTTTTTCAAACTTTTTTGTTGCAATCTTGTTTTTCTTAAATTCGCTTATCAAGATATTTTTCCAGCGACTTCCCATATTCCTTAAATTTAGATTTTTTCCTAAAATATATTCAATAAAGTACCGTCTTTCGTTTTTTCCCCATTTTTCTATTTTTTTAAGCAATTCGGGGTCTTCTGGTTTTAAATATATGTGGTAGCCCCTGTTTCCAGTAAATACAATTTTCAAATCTTTTTCAGAGAGTCCAAAGTCAGGAAACAAGAAATCTTCGATTAAAATTAAGACCTGATTTCTAGCCTCACCCAAACACTCTTCGCATATCCAGGAATCGTCATGAGTACACTTTTCAGTTTTATGCGTATCTATATCGAATGCAACTTCTCGTTTAAACAATCCTTTTTTTGCAGCCCCTCCAACTAAATCGGGGTATTCCATATAAGAAAGTGATTTATACAGGTGAAATGGGGATTCTTTTAAAACCCAGGTTAAATATTCGCCTTCGGTATTAAATGAAATGTTTCTATTGTCTACTTTTTTCAGCATCCCGTAACCAATCTCTCGATGTGGCAAATCATCTGGAATTTCAAGCCACTTTCTAACTTTTATGGCGTATTCAAAATATTGTTTATAGAGGCTCGAAACTTCGTTAAAAATCTTATTGGCGGCAGGATTTTCATTCATAATTTCACATAACGCTTATTTAATCAAATTAACTTTAAATAATATTGTGATTATCTATAATTAAACTTATCTTTTAAAAATGATTTTTTATTTTTATTTAATTATGGTGTGAAAATGATTTTGGGAGTAGATATTGGTGGAGCAAATACAAAAATAACAGAACTCCACGAAAACGGCGAATTTAAAGTTCACCACCTTTATTTTCCAATGTGGAAGAACAACGATAAATTAGCAGAAGTTTTAAAGACGTATTCAAAAGATGTATTCCATGTAGCACTTGTTACAACCGCAGAACTTGCAGATTCTTATGAAACGAAAAAAGAAGGCGTAGATAATATACTAACTGCCGTAGAATCTGCTTTTGGTAAAAATATATCTGTTTTTGATAGCGATGGAAATTTTATTTCTCTTGAAGATGCCAGAGAAACTTACATGAAAGTTTCTGCATCTAA
Source organism: Methanococcus maripaludis C5 (assembly GCF_000016125.1). GTDB lineage: Archaea > AGJL01 > Methanococci > Methanococcales > Methanococcaceae > Methanococcus > Methanococcus maripaludis_D. Next base: position 1,548,008 of record NC_009135.1, on the reverse strand, counting down.
CTGGTGCGGAACTGCAAAATGGGTTTCAAAAAATATCGAAAAAAACTGTATTTTAGTTGATATGGGCTCAACAACCACGGATATTATCCCTATTGTGGATGGGAGAGTGGTTGCGGAAAAAACAGATCTCGAAAGGCTAATGAATCAGGAATTATTATATGTCGGAACTCTTAGGACTCCAATTTCACACCTTGGAAACATAATAATGTTCAAAGGCGTTAATACAAATGTTTCTTCAGAATATTTTGCAATAACTGCGGATATTTCGGTAATTTTAGAAAAAGTAACACCTGAAGAATACACTTGCGACACACCTGACGGCAAAGGAACAGATAAAAGAAGCAGTCTTATCAGGATTTCAAAAGTTTTATGTTCTGATTTAAATCAGATTTCAGAAAGTGACGCAGAAAACATCGCGAAAACCTATTATGAATTGTGGACAGATTTAATTTTAAAAAATGTAGCGGCAGTCGCGGAAAAGTATGGCCTTAAAAAGGTCGTAATAACAGGACTTGGAGAAAATGTTTTAAAAGATGCATTAGCGGATTTTGAAGTAATTTCTGTCGCAGAAAAATATGGAAAAGACGTATCTCTTGCAACTCCGAGTTTTGCAGTTGCAGAACTTCTCAAAAGTGAACTCCACTAACCCAAATTTATTCTTACATTAATTTTCACAATAAAGTTTATAACTATTTAGTAGATATATTGAATAAATTTTAGATTACAATTTTTTACAGTTAAACTAAAAAACGGAAAAATAAAACACAGGTGATACCAATGCAAGAAAAAATTGCAGTTTTGGCATATTCTGGAGGGCTTGACACGAGCTGCTGTTTAAAATTACTCGAAGACAAATACGACTACAAAGTAATTTCAGTAGCAGTTGACGTAGGCCAGCCTGAAGAAGATTTAATAGAGCCAGAAGAAAAAGCAAAAAAATTTGGTGTATTAAAACACTATACAATCGATGCAAAAGAAGAATTTGCAAAAGATTACATTTTCAGAGCTATTAAAGCAAATGCGCTTTATGAAGGCTACCCATTATCAACAGCGTTAGCAAGACCTTTAATTGCCATAAAAATTGCAGAACTTGCAGAAGAAGTTGGAGCAAGTGCAATTTCACACGGATGTACTGGAAAAGGAAACGATCAGTTCAGATTTGAATCAGTAATGAGAGCAAAAACACCTGAAATTGAAATTGTAGCACCAATTAGAGATTTAAACCTTACAAGAACTGAAGAAATAGAATATGCTAAAGAAAAAGGAATTCCCGTTCCAGTGGATTTGGAAAAACCATTCAGTATCGATGAAAACTTATGGGGAAGAAGCATCGAAGGTGGAATTTTAGAAAACCCCATGACAGAAACTCCAAAAGAATGTTTTGCATGGACTGTTGATCCAACAGATGCACAGGACAAAGAAGAATACGTAGAAATTGAATTTGAAGAAGGCGTTCCTGTAGCAATCAACGGGGATTCATTAGCACCAGTTTCACTAATAAGAAAAGCAAACGAAATTGCTGGAAAAAACGGTGTTGGTAGAGTAGATATCGTTGAAGATAGAGTTTTAGGGTTGAAATCAAGAGAAAACTACGAATGCCCAGGTGCAATGCTTTTAATAACTGCGCACAAAGCTCTCGAACAGCTCGTTTTAACAAGAGAAGAAATCGTATTCAAAGAAATGGTTGATTCAAAATACGCAGATTTAATCTACAAAGGACTTTGGCACGAACCATTAAGACTTGATTTAGATGCGTTTGTTGATAAAACACAAACAAGAATGAACGGAAAAGTTGTTGTAAAACTCTACAAGGGTTCAATGAGAATTGTTGGAAGAGAAAGCAAAGATGCAATCTACAACGAAGAAATGGTTTCATTTGAAAACAAAGAAATGGACCAGAGAGAAATTGTTGGAATGGTTAAATTCCACGGTCTTCAAGCAGCAATCTACGAAGGATTAACAAGAAAATAATTACTTTTTTAATTATTTTTTTCAATACGTTTATTTTAAAATCATTTTTAAATTTTCACGTGATATTATGAATATTTTTAGCTCAAAAGGCACCATAAAGTATGATAAAGAAAAAATAATCAAATTAAGCGCAGAAATGTTCCCTGACGATCTCTGTGAACAGTGTGGAAGGTGCTGTATTATCCACGTTTTTAATTCAACTGAGTGCAGCGAACCCGAAGTTGTATACTGCAAAAATCTCGATACCGAAACAAAGCGCTGTAAAATCTATAAAAATAGGTTCAAAAAAGAAAAAGAATGCCTTTCAATGCTCGAAGCGATAATGGTTTCTGCACTTCCAAAAGACTGTCCTTATGTCAAAAAGTATGAATCTTACGAAGAACCATGGTTTTACGACTGTTTAAGGTCAAAATCAAAAGATTAAAGACAAAATGTCGTAAAAGATGTGGATTAAAATCGTAGTGGATGTTGATTTTCTCTCTTTTATCATTCCGAGGATGTAGCTTATTATAAATACATCCAGAAGTACCATTGATGACAGATATTGTGCATGAAGCGCCGCAAAAAGGAAACTTGTATATATATTTCCAAATCGCGGCTGCAATGCCCCTCTAAACATCAATTCTTCACTTATTCCAACTATTATTGATAAAAATACTATTTTTAATGGCGTAGATGCCGAAGTTTTTATCGTACTTACTACTTCGTTAACATTTGAACTTTCAATAACGGCCTGTTCTGCAATCTGTTCTGAAATTACCGGGTCCATTGACTGGAAAAGATATGTAAAAAAGTCAAAAAGACCCCATATAAATTTATCAACCACGAAGAGAAGCATTACTCCAAAAATTGCGTATTTTAAGGACGGAATTTTTATGTCAAGCCTTTTAATAGACTGTTTTAAATTTTTTCTCGTTCCAAATCCTATTCCAACGAAAGCATAAACTAAAATTATGAGTTGAAATGCGGCAAGATCGAGTATTTCTAAAAAATCTGTAAGGGTGATTATAAGGCCTGCTCCCGATGCAAAAGCGATCACAGGATTTAACAAAATGTATATAGAAAGCGAAACTGAAATCTTATGAATCGGATTATCAAACGAGAGATCCATTTTTAGAAGTTTTGTAAATTTTTCAAAAAAACCCTGATTTCTAATTAGTAAAACACTCAAAAAAGAAACTGCATAGACTGAAAGTCCAAAAACGTAATTTACATCTGACATGAAATATATCGAAAAGAAAAGTACTGATAAATTAAAAACAAAAATAAGGTCAAGTGTACGTTTTTCAATAAGTTCCAGACTAAATGCTCGAATTAAATTGATCCAGTATATTACTAGACTTATAAAAAAATAAAAGAATCGAATTAGTGATTCGATCATCTGTATCACTGCTTAATTACTGGGGTTTCCGATAAAAGCCCACAGGTATTAAGGGAAGACGAGAAACACTTATACTCTTTCTGCAAAAGCGAATTTTTCTTTTACAGCGGTAACTTTAACTTTGATAACGCTACCTTTTTCTGCGTTAGGTACGAAAACAACGAATCCATCGATTCTAGCGATTCCGTCTCCACCTTTACCCATGTCTTCAATTGATACTTCGTATTCTTTTCCTGCTTCTACAGGAACATTTTTCATTGCGGGTTTACCGAAAGCCATATTTATTCACCTAGTATTATATACATCTCTTATTGATGCAATATTACACTGCTTTTGATACTATATATAAGTATCTGAATTCATCATTTGAGAACTTAATATTGGATATGTTTTAAATTTCAAAACAATTTATCGGTGGTTAAATGATTAGAGAAGTATTCTCCTCAATTATGGGTGAAGGGAAGTTTATCGGCAAGAGATTCATTTTTGTGAGATTTAAGGAATGCCCACTTGACTGCATATATTGTGACGAGCCAAATGCTCCGGGTGGAACTGCAAGAGTCGAAGAAGTTTCCGGATCAGGCGACTTTATGGAATATCTGGAACTTGAACACGAACTTATTGATATCATCGAAAAATTGAGAACTCCTGATCTTTTTGCAGTTTCGTTTACTGGAGGGGAACCCCTATTATATTCAAATAAAATAAAACAGTATTCCGAAATTTTAAAGCATAAAGGTTATAAAACATTTTTAGAGAGTAACGGAATGTTTCCAGAAAGATTGGATAGCTACGATTACGCTTCAATCGATATAAAATTGCCAGAACACTTTGAAAATAAAGAGGACGAGTTCTGGTATGATTTGTATTCAAAAGAACTTGAAACAATCGAAAGACTTTACTTGGCAGGAACTGACGTTTACGCAAAAATTGTAGTGTTTGAAGAAACTTCCGAAGAATTAATCGAAAGAATTGCAAGAGATTTATCAAAAATAGGAAATATAACGCTCTGCATTCAGCCGGTTTCTCCAACTGACAAAATAAAGGCAACGACTTCAAAGAAAAAGTTATTTGAATTAATGGCAATTTGCGGAAGATACGTGGATGTAATGTGCACGCCGCAAATCCACAAATGGATGGGGATGCTTTAATTCACATTTTTACTACTTTTTTATGTAATATGCCTTTTTTAATAGTTTTATACCTAAAAATGAACACACTGTTATTTTTTATTAATTTAATCGAAATATACTAATAATATAAAAATATATTATTTGGTAATATGGTGATATCATGAAAAAAGAACTCATACTTAAGGCTTTAAAATTGAGAGATATGGGTTTTCCAAGCGGAGATATTGCAGAAGAACTAAATATCTCAGTTAAAACGGCATTATATCTTACACTAAATGGTGAAGAACTATTAAAGGCCGGAGAAACTCCAAAAGAAGATTCTGAAAAGTTAGATATCTTTTTAGAATGGGATAATGTTAGGGCTTCATCAAGAAGGCTCAGGAATATTTCAAAAATAATCTGCGACATGCTCTCAGATGTTGAATTCGACGGCATTGTTGGAATTTCTTCGGGAGGAGTTCCACTTGCAACATTAATCTCAGATGAACTCGATAAAAATTTCTCAATATACGTTCCCAAAAAACACGTACACACCGAAAAAGAGAAAACAACAGGATTCATCGGTCAAAACATGTCCAGCATTGTTGGAAAAGACGTTATTATTGTTGACGACGTAATGACTTCAGGAAATTCCGTAAAAGAAACAATAAAATATTTAAAAGGCATTGCTAACCCTAAAAAAGTATTTGTGGTCATGGATAAAAGTGGAATCGATGAAATTGACGGCGTTAAAATAGAACACCTGTTTAGAACTGGTGTCGTCGATATTAAAAAATAATATTTTATATTTTTTAAATAATTGACTAATTATCTGGGTTAATCTCTAAAAAGTAACTTTTTCAGAGTATTTTGGCTCTTTTATATTCAATAATGTATATAAATGACTTTTTTCATAATAGGATAACCTAAAGTTGGAGGCTTATCATGTGCGGAATTATCGGATTTATGAGTAGAACTGGAAGACTTATCAGTGGAGACAGGATTGCTACAGCCTTGAATTGTTTAAAGGAAAGAGGAAACGGTGAAGGTTCAGGGTATGTGGGATATGGAATTTATCCTGACTATAAGGATGACTATGCAATACATGTTTTTTTAGATGCAACCAAAGATTACGACAGAATAAGACACGAAGTCGAAGAAGTTCTTGTGAAATACGGCTACATCTTAAAAGACGAAGAAATTCCAACGGAAGAAGGAATTATCAAACAAGAACAGGTCTCATGGAGATTTTTCTACAGGTTTGATGAAAAATACAAAACTGTCGAAGAAGATTTAATGGTGGATATCGTAATGGATATCAACGCTAAAATCGACGGAGCATTTGTATTTTCAAGCGGTAAAAACATGGGCGTATTTAAAGCTGCTGCATGGCCATTAGAGGTCGCAGAATACTTTAAAATTGACCAGTACAAAGGTTTCCAGTGGCTTTCACATGCAAGATACCCTACAAACACGAAAGGATGGTGGGGAGGCGCGCACCCATTCAACCTATTGGGATGGTCTGTAGTTCACAACGGAGAAATTACAAGCTACGGGGCAAACAAAAGATACGTTGAAAGTTTCGGATATAAATGTAAACTTTTAACCGACACAGAAGTTGTAGCATATCTCTTCGATTTACTCATCAGGAAACACAAAATCCCTGTAGAATATGCAATGAGTGCATTAGCTCCAAGATTCTGGGACGAAATCGAGATTATGTCAGAAGAAGATAAAAAGATTCATGAAGCAATCCGTATGACCTACGGCGGTGCAACAATGAACGGTCCTTTCGGAATTGTTGTAGGGACACAAGAAGGAATGGTGTTCATGAACGGCGAAGTCGAAGAAGGAAATACAATGGTTGGTTTGACTGACAGAATTAAATTAAGACCATTAGTTGCGGCAGAAAAAGATGACTTGTTATTTGTATCAAGTGAAGAATCAGCAATTAGGAAAATATGTCCTGAATTGGATCGAGTATGGATGCCAGATGCAGGAAGAATGGTTATCGCAAAATTGGAGAAAAAAATTTAATTTAAGTAATAATTAGGTGAGAAATATGATACCTTCAACAGTTCCGCCAAAATACAAAGTTTTTGTGGATCCAGAAAGATGTATGCTTTGTGAACGATGTACTACCGAATGTTCATGGGGCGTTTACCGAAGACAGGGAAATAAAATTTTAACTTACCCTAACAGATGTGGAGCATGTTTAAGATGTGTTTCTTTGTGTCCTAGAGATGCTATTACAGTTACATTAAATCAATCATGCGGCAGGGAACATCCTGTATGGACACCTGAGGTAAAACAGGATGTTGTAACACAGGCGAAATCAGGATGTATTCTATTAAGCGGTATGGGTAATGCAAAAGAGTACCCGATATACTTCGATAAGATTGTTCTTGATGCATGTCAGGTAACGAATCCTTCAATAGATCCATTGAGAGAACCGATGGAACTTAGAACCTACGTTGGTAAAAAACCAGAAAAATTAGAATTTGACTACGTTGAAGAAGAAGTTGACGGTAAAAAGGTCAAAAAAGCAAAATTAAAAACAAAAATTGCTCCAAATATTAAATTGAATACCCCAATAATGATCGGACACATGTCATACGGTGCACTTTCATTAAATGCCCACAAAGCAATGGCAAAAGCTGTAAAAGAATGTGGAACGTTCATGGGAACTGGTGAAGGTGGACTTCACAGGGATTTGTACGGATATTCAGACAGCATCATCACGCAGGTTGCAAGCGGTAGATTTGGTGTAAACAGCGAATATTTAAACAAAGGGGCTGCAATCGAGATTAAAATCGGTCAGGGTGCAAAACCTGGAATCGGAGGACACTTGCCTGGAGAAAAAGTGTCAGCAGAAGTTTCAATGACAAGAATGATACCTCAAGGTTCAGACGCAATTTCACCAGCACCTCACCACGACATTTACTCAATTGAAGATCTTGCACAGCTTATCAGAAGTTTAAAAGAATCTACAAGATGGAAAATGCCAGTATTTGTTAAAATTTCAGCAGTACACAACGTAGCAGCAATTGCAAATGGTATTGCAACATCAGACGCAGATGCAGTAGTTATCGATGGATTCAAAGGTGGAACTGGTGCAGCACCTAAGGTATTCAGAGACAATGTTGGTATTCCAATCGAAGTTGCAATCGCAGCAGTAGATGACAGGCTCAGGGAGCAAGGAAACAGACATAAAATAAGCATCATTGCAAGTGGAGGTATTAGAAACTCCGCTGATGTATTCAAGTCAATTGCACTTGGTGCTGATGCAGTGTACATTGGAACCGCTGCAATGGTTGCAATGGGCTGTACCGTATGTGGAAGATGCTACACAGGACAGTGTGCATGGGGTATTGCAACCCAGAAACCTGAACTCGTAAAAAGATTAGAAGTGGAAGATGGTGCAAGAAGAGTCGCTAATTTAATACACGCATGGACTCATGAAATTCAGGAATTACTCGGAGCTGCAGGAATTAACTCCATAGAAAGTCTCAGAGGAAACAGAGACAGATTAAGGGGCGTAGGACTCAGCGAGATCGAATTAAATACATTAGGAATAAAACAGGCGGGAATGTAAGGCCAGTCTAGGTGAAAGAATGAAAGAACTTAAAATTGACGCCAAGGACATGGACTACAGGGAATTAAACGAGAAAATCCACGAAGTCTTGGACGAAAACAAAGACTTGGAAAAATTGGTACTTGAAAACATTTTAGGCCAGAGATTTATTGGAAACGGAGTTTCAAGAAAAGATTTAACAATAATCGTAAACGGAGTTCCTGGTGGAGACCTCGGAATGTTTATGAAAGGCCCTAAGGTAGTTGTAAATGGAAATGCTGACCATGCTCCTGGAAACACAATGGATGAAGGATTTGTTGTAATTCACGGAAGCAGCGGGGATGTAACCGGCCACTCGATGAGGGGCGGAAAAGTTTACGTTCAAGGAAATGTTGGATACAGAAGTGGAATCCACATGAAAGAATACAAATACAAATTCCCTGTTTTAGTTATCGGTGGGGCTGCAAAAGACTTCCTTGGAGAATACATGGCTGGAGGAATTATTTTAAACTTCAACATGGATAAAGAAGATACTGAGAATATCGAAGGAAGAATGATTGCAACAGGAATTCACGGCGGTGTAATTTACATCAGAGGAATTGTTGAAAGTTCCCAACTCGGAATTGCAGCAGATATCAAGGAATTTACAGAAGAAGACATTGAAAAAATTACTCCATACATCGAAGAATTCTGTGCAGAATTTGGTTATTCTGATGAAATCAAAGAAAAACTTATCAATTCGAAATATACAAAAATCGCTCCAATTTCAAGCAGGCCATTCCAGAAACTGTACACACCTGATTTGAGATAATTACAATACTTTAAGAGATTTAGGTGGAAATTATGAAGTCATACTTGAACTTAAAAGAAGAAGTATGGGATAAAGAAACGTGCTCTGGTTGCGGTGCGTGCGTTTCTGTATGCCCTACTGAAAATATATACTTTAAACAGCAAAGCCCTGTGCAATTTGACTGTGATGAATGCGCATGTATAATTGTACCAACCGAAGATGGGGAGACCCCGATTTCAGCGGAATTCTGTAAAGTAACTCTTTACGATGTAAATTGCGGTGCTTGCTACAACGTATGCCCTAGAACAAAAGAAAGACATATCTTTAACTTAGAAAAAGTTCCTGGAAGAGTTATCGAAAACTATAAAGCAAAATCAACACTTGAAACCAAAAATATCCAAAGTGGTGGTGTTGTAACTGCAATATTGGCAAATGCTTTTGATGAAGGCTTAATCGATGGCGCAATTGTAATGATGGAAGATAAATGGACGATGGATCCAAAATCATACCTTGCAACATCAAAAGAAGACGTTTTAAAAACTGCAGGAAGCAGATACAATTGGAACGTTCCGATTCTTGAAGCTTTAAAAGAAGCTGTAATGGTAAAAAAATTAAATAAAATTGCAGTTGTTGGAACCCCCTGTGTTATCAATGCAGTTTACCACATAATGGCAACGAAAAATGATTTAGTCGAACCTTTCAAAGAAGCAATAAGATTGAAAGTATCATTATTCTGTTTTGAAACGTTTGACTATGATAAAATGCTCAAAAAAATAAAAGAATTAGAAATAAACCCCTGGGACATCAAAAAGATGGAAATTGACAAGGGAAAACTTATAGTTTCAACGATACATGGCAATGTCATTAGTTTCAAAATCGAAGAGCTTGATGAAATGGTAAGAAAAGGATGTAACGTTTGTAGGGACTTTACAGGAATTTCTTCAGACATCTCTGTCGGAAACGTAGGAACACCTGAAGGTTACTCCACAGTTTTAATAAGAAACAAATGGGGTAAAGGATTCTTTGATAGAACTGTAATCAACGGATACGTTTCAGTTGAAGGTGAAGCATCGTTAGAACCTGTAAAATCACTTTCAATCAAGAAAATGGAAAGAAAAGACGTTGAATTCTAATTTTTTCAACTTCTAATAAAATTACTTTTTTAAAAAAATTTAAATTTGATTAATCAGTTTTAATCTTATTTTAAAACAATCAAAAAGAAAAAAAGAGAAATTAAATTTTGAACTGACCTGATTTTCTAGTCACCCTCTCAGATACATGAGTTACTTCTTCTGCAATTCCTCTGATTTCTTCAATAATTGAATTTAATTCTTCAGTTGATGCAGTAACTTCTTCTGCTGTTGCAGTAAACTCTTCTGAAATTGATGCAATATCTTGTGCATTCTTTAAAGCACCTTCGGTATTGTCAGCAGCACTCTGCGCTCCCTGTTTAATACCATTTATTTTAATTGCAGCGCCATTAACACTTTCTTTAATTCTTAAGAGCGCATCATTTACTTCGTCGATTGCAATTACCCCTTTATCGACTTCATCTTTTCCTTTTAATCCGAGATCCATCGTTTCTCCGATTCGCTTGTGGACACCATCAATCGTGTGGTTAATATTTTCAACGGATTTTTTAATTTCTTCTGCAAGTGCTTTAATTTCGCTTGCAACAACTGCAAACCCTTTTCCAGCTTCTCCTGCACGTGCAGCTTCAATTGAAGCATTTAAAGCTAAGAGTCCTGTCTGTTCTGCAATATCTTTAATTAAATCGGTTACTTCATTGATTTTTTTACCATCTTCACCGAGTTCTTGGATTGATTTTCCTAAATCGTCAATTACATTTGTAATTCCTTGCATTCTTGAAATTGCGTTTTCAACTTTTTTAACCCCATTTTCAGAGTTTTCGCTGATTTCTTCTGCAGATCTGACAGTTTCTTCTGCATCCGTGTAAACAGTTTTTGCAACTTCGTAAGTATTTTCAAGCTGATCTGATGCTTCCTGTAATTTTGCAGACTGATCACTTGAAGCTTCTGCAACCTGATTTGCAGCTTCTGTAACCTGTGTTGCAGTTTCTTCTGCACTTTTAAGTTCGTCTTCAACTTTTTGAACCTGAACGTTCAATAGATCAACTTCTTCTCTTAGGTCTTTAATCAACTGTGCAACATTTCTAATTGCAGTGTTAATCGCTTTTTGTAAATTATTTCTTTTTCTCTTTTCATCAGCCCTTACTGTGAAATCCCCATTTGCAACTGCAGTCATTGTGTCTGCGACATCTTTAATTGTAACTCCAAGTTCTTTTTTATCTGTATCCATAAGCTCATTCATTTCTTTAATATTTTGAGCCATACCGTTAAATGAATTGGCCAATTCTTCTAGTTCGTCACCAGTACTGACTTTTACGACATGTTCGTAATTTCCATTACCGAAAATTTCTGCACCTTTTTTAAGTTCGTCAACTGGTTTTGTAATTTTTTTATTGGTAAATAATGTGATAATTATCGCAATTATTATCCCTGCCAAACCAACCACAATAATTGTTGAAAGTATTTTGGATACCACGTTATCATAAGGTGTTGCAGGAGTTCCGGTAAATACCATACCAACAGCATTGCCTTGGCAATCATAAAGTGGTGTGTATCCACAAAGGTATTGCGTTCCCAAAACATCCGCTCTTGCATAATAATCTTGTTTTTGATTAACTACTGTTGTGTATATTTCATCGGAAATGGCAGTTCCAACAACTCTTTGCCCGTTGTTCTCTAAATTTGTGGATATTCTGTATTTTCCAAGAGAAATGGTTGCAACATCCCCAGTAGCTTGTTTAATACTATCTACCAGAGTATAATCTTTGTTAATCACATCGATTGATATGATATATCCTAAAATTTTACTTCCATCATAAACTGGAGATACTGCAACGATTGCAAGTGAACCTTCAACTCCAGATATTTTACCGTTTGAAATTTTTTCTGTTATTTCACTGGATATTTTTTCAACAGAATATTTATTCCCCGATCCAGAAATTTTTTTAACAAGGGAACTAACTGAAACGTCGTTTACGTTTGATCATATGACGTTTCCATCAGAATCAGTAAATCCAACGAAATCTGCACCTGCAGATTCACCAAGGGTACTTGCAATTTTGGAAAGGTCGTAATAATTCAATTCTTCAATATCTTCAATAATTTCGCTATTTTTTGAATTATAGTTCGTAAAAAGTTCTAATTTTTCAATATGTTCTTCAAACATGGCTTCAGAGATTCCAAGATCCTTTTCTATCGCATCCTGACCCTGTACTTCCATACTATCTTTTACGGTATTGGTTGCAATAACTCCCAAAATCAGTATTGGAATCAATACTGTTAATATTGAGTAAAAAAGCAACTTGGTACCTAATTTTTTAGTACTCAATTTCATATTAGCACCTACTGGGTTATTGTGGTATAGTGCTTTTTAATCGGGGAAAATATATATTATTTTTATGTATGTACACGTGTAGGGGAAAATTATTAAAATATACGGTTAATAGGACGGTATATGCCATAATGATAATAATGTCCTATCCAAATCCATATATAGTAAAAAAAAGTATCATTTGTTGCTTATCGTAGGATAAGTTGAAATACTGTTACATTTTTTGTTAATGGTGTTCGAAATATGCTCTCATAGATGCCGTACTTCGTACTGGCACCAAGACACTCTCTATTAAATTTACCTACAAATCTATTGGATAGGCGCTTTTTAAGTACATGGACACCACCCATGTACTTTTTTGAGAAAATTCTATTTTACAATTATTTCAGATGTTAAATCGAAAGGATTTGATCGCATTGCAAGAGAAAATAAATATGGATAGTTATTTTTTAAATACCTCATGTAATCTAACCATTCTGAAACGAGTTTTTCGTATGCTCTTACGATGTCTCCTGAGATATGTTCAATATCGGATTCTGGTAAATTGTCGATGTCCTTTCGCTTCATGAGTTCTTCAGAAAGGTGTGAAATTGCCCTCAAGAGGCTGGTAAATTTTTCATGTTCTAACAATGCAGGATTTTCCATTAATCTAAGTATAAATTGAGATTCACTGTTTAAAAACTCTTTTAATTCCTTAATATTATCTGGCGTTATTTTTACACCGTATTTATGGTTTTTAAGGATTTTATGGGCGTTTTTAAATTCTTTGTCATCCCAATTGTTAGTTACAATTAGGTTTTTTCGAATTTTTTCTAAATTTGGATCATTATCAGAAAAATAAGTTAAAAGTTCTTCCCCAATACTCGAAAAGAACGAGCCTATGACCATATTTAATTTTTCAAGATTCTGTTTTTTATCTCTGTGTTCAAGTAACCTGTGAAGAATCAAAGTTACAAGAAGAACTTCTATTGGAGTAAATGCGATATCTCCCAAAAGATATATCGAAATATGGTGAAGGTCGTGGAATATTAAAAAATGAATGTAGTAAAGAACAGTAGATAACGCAACTAGGGTTACTGCAATTCCTATTTCCCATCTGGTATCGCTCAAAATATCACCTATTCTATTGGAAACCTCAATAATGCTGAAATTCCGCCGAGTGCTTTCAATTGTTTTCCTGCATCATGTTCTGTTGAAATAATAAGTACGTTTCCATTGATATTTTCAACACTGTTCATCAATTCTTCAATATTTCGTCTGTTTCTTCTTAAATATTCATCAGTTAGTAAAAGGGTATCAATTGCAGAGTAATTCATTGCATTGTTTACACTTTCAATTCCGTATGCAGCAAGACCTTTTTTAGATATTTCTTCGAGTAATTTTTCTATAACTTGTGTTTCTTTGCTGATCCTTGCTTCGCCGTAAATTTTATCAATAATTCCTGATTTTAATATCTCAGAAAGTCCTGATTTTCCAGTATGGTTTGCAGATTCCACGACTACGTTTGGGGCCAAATCTTTATGTTTTTCAGAAATGTAGTTTTGAATATTGTTTTTTCCAAATCCTGGGCCTGCAAAGAGTATTTTTCCTTCAAATTCTGAAATTGAATTGATAATATCAGAATAATAGCTAAATTTAGCCTGTTCGTTCTGTTTATAATCTAATTTTTTAGAAACGCCTGATTTAATACTTACAAGTTCCTTAATTCCAAATTCACGAACTAAAAATATATCTGCTTCACTATCATCTAGAATAACGACTACCACTTTTGGCTTTTTAGATGAGTCTTCCGCTTCTTTTAATCTTACAAGATCCCATTTTTTCCAGTTTTTCTGAACAGAAACCTGCAAAAGTGGTTCGATATCAATTGTATGGTATGAACCAATCGGGATATCGTCTGGAGCATGGATAATTTTTCCGCTCACCCTAAGTCGGTTGAAATCTTCATGGAAATTGATTTTTTCAGCCTTTATTCCTAAAAAAACTCTTCTCTTAGTTCCCCGATCTGCACGTAATTTATCCCCTTTATCTTCTGTTCTTCGTTCCGTTACAGCGTAAATTGCATTATATGGTTGTATTATGTTTGATAAATGCCATAAATCATCTAAATTTTCAGGAATTAGTTTTATTATATTTTTTTCAGGTATCTCTTGAATGATCTTCATTATATCTCTTTTTTAATTATTGCTCACTTTTTCCAGTTTCTTCGTAATCGTGAACGGATATATCTCCGTTTTGAAGTATTGTTACAACAAATGGCTCTACTACAATTCTATTTTTAATGTACCTTTGAGCGTTTTGGTTTACAAACTCCATAATTTGAAGGGAGGAGTAATTTACGTGTATTTCATCCTGATCTGATTTTGAAAAAATAATCTTTGGAATATTAAATACGTCAGTACCCTGATCTATTTTAATCTTAGAGGGTGCGATTATATCGTTGTAAATACTCAATGTATTTCGCGCTTTTTCTATATTTTCGCGAGCTCTTTTCTCGATCATACTGATGTTTGCCCTACTTGTCCCCATAATGTTGGCAATTTCATCTTGTGTGTGCCCTCGTTTTCTGAGGTTTAGCACATTTATTTGAATTTCTGTCAAAAACGATTCCATAGTTCCACTTTTCATAATTAATTATCATATATTATCTCAAAATTGATATATAAAATAAATGATTCAAATGGTTTTTAATTCGTGAAAAGATTTATTCTTTAAAAATTCAAAAAAAGTTTTTAAAAGTGAAAAATTATCTTCCAAGTTCAGAATGCGCTTTTGCAAGATGTCCTGCAGCAAGGGCACCAATGAGTGATAATTCACCAGCCAAAACAACAGCTCCTGCAATTTCTGCAAATTTAACTGCTTTTTCAGCACCTGCACATCCAATTATTTCGAGGCATTCTCGCTGTGTTTCAACTCTGGTTCCACCACCAATTGTAGCAACAGGTAAATCTGGAAGTGTAACTGAGAAATAAAGGCCATCTCCAGTACATTCTGCAGTTGTAATTCCCATACTGCCTTCAACGATGTGTGCTTCGTCCTGTCCTGTTGCTAAAAATAATGCACCAACAATATTTGCATACTGTGCGTTAAATCCTAATGAAGAGCTTATTGCAGAACCAATCAAGTTTTTGTAAGTGTTTACCTGTTCAATTGCTTTTGAAGTAGTTTTTAAATACTTTTCAACGTATTCTTCTTTTAAAAATACTTCTGCAACAACGCTTTTTCCCCTTCCGTCAATCAAGTTTATTGCAGCAGGTTTTTTATCCGTACACACATTACCGCTCAATGCAACCGTATCTATAATTATACCTTCTTTTTTAAGTTCAGATTCGATAAATGAACAGGCTTTTTCGGTTGCGATTGTTACCATGTTCATTCCCATCGCATCCCCGGTTTTAAATGTAAATCTTGGGTACACGTTTCTTCCAACTATCAAAACCGGACTTATCTGAATTAGCTTACCGTGTCTTGTTGTAGATTCAGCAACTTCTTTTATCTTTGCGAAGTTATCTAATATCCACTCTTTTAATTTCAAAGCATCAACAATAGAGTTTGTTTTAATTATTGGTGCACGGGTCATCTTGTCGTCAATCACACGTACAGTTGCACCACCACATTTTGTGATAATACTGCAACCTCGGTTAATAGATGCAACAAGAGCACCTTCTGTAGTCGCAAAAGGCACGTTAAACTCACCTTGTGCATACTTTCCATTAATTGAAATTGGGCCAGCAAATCCGAGTGGAATTTGTATTGCACCAATCATATTTTCGATGTTTTTCTGCATTGCAAGTTTTTCATTAAGAGTATATTCCTGAATATGTCTTGTTTCAACGTTTGATAGTTTTTCAAGGTATTTTCGTCTTGCAGTAACTGCATTCCTTTCTCCAAATTCTGAATCAAGCTGGTAAACTTTTATTTCTTTTTTAATCAGTTTTTCAACGATTTCTTCAATATTAACGTTATTTTCCATTTTTCCACCATGCTGAGTTCATCAGGTCTTCTTTTGAAGTATTAATTGAGTATGACACAAAATCATGAGTTATTCTTTTTGCAAAAGCTTTTGAGAAGTTTTCCATGATTTCTTCAGGATTTTTAGTTTTAGAAAGTTTAATTGCTTTTTCAAGCTCTTTTACTCGAATCTCTTCAATATAATTATTAAATTCCTTTAAAACTTCTTCAACATTGATTTTCTCAATCTGTTTCATAAGAACTTCGTATTCTTCATCGATAATTTTTTCAACAGCAGGAATTTCTTCAATTCTGCTCTGTAAATTTTTATCGGATATATGTCTTAAGTCGTCAATAGCATAAAGTTCGATATTTTCAAGTTCCCTCACCGAATCGTCAACGTCTCTTGGATTTGCGATATCGATTATAATCTTGTTTCCAACGTCAATAAGGTCCTTTTTTTCTAAAATATGGTGTGGGGAGGAGGTAGCACAGATTATAACGTCACTGAAGTTAATGGCTTCTTTTAATTTGTCGAAATGAACCGCCATTCCTTTTAATTCTTTGGCAAGTGTTTCAGCTCGTTCATACGTCCTGTTTGCAACAATAACTGCTTTAATATGTTTTTCAATCAGTGCTTTTGCAACTAAGGTTCCCATTTCACCTGCACCGATTAATAAAACGTTTCTGTTTGCGAGTCCGAAGTTTTTTTCCGCA
This sequence comes from Methanococcus maripaludis C5, assembly GCF_000016125.1. GTDB lineage: Archaea > AGJL01 > Methanococci > Methanococcales > Methanococcaceae > Methanococcus > Methanococcus maripaludis_D. The sequence goes on along the minus strand of NC_009135.1, from coordinate 1,531,092 downwards.
AGTTCAACTGCAGCACTTCCAATAGAAACGCCGCCTTCATTAATTTTCGTTTCAGTTCGCGCACGCTGTCCAACGTGTATCGCTTTTAAGAAAAGACTGTCTAAATAGCGACTCGTTTTTTTAAGTTCGCGCGCTTTTTGAAAACTTGTTTTTATCTGTCCCAAAATCTGGTTTTCACCAAGTATCATCGAGTCCATTCCGCAAGATACTTTTAAAAAATGAAATGTTGCATTTTTTCCTTTTAATACATCGAACCCTTGAAAATCTTTTAAAATACCATCAACGTTAGAATTTATTTCTGTATCAAAATACGCTTCAATCCTGTTGCAAGTCTGGACTACAACGCAAGCATCGTATTTATTATAAAATTCATCCTCGTCAATTCGCATCTTTTCAAGAACTGGTACGGGGTATTTTTTGTAATCTGCTCTAACAACCAACATAGATTCACCTATGTTTTTCAATAAGTTCTAAAAGTTCTTTTTCAAAGTTTTCGTCGCTAAAAACTTTTTCAAGAACCTTTTTTCTCTCGTTCTGATTTTCAATTTTATCTTTCAAAAAATCACGGAGTTTATTTTGAAAATTAATTTCAAATTCGGAATTTTTTAAATATTCTTCAACATTTTTTCGAATTTCTCTTGCAACTATCGGGCTTTTTCCGCCAGTATATACTGCAAACGAGACTCCATCAACACTGCAGCATGCAGGAACTATTAAATTTGATTCCCTTTCAAAAGTCGAAGAGTTTATGAATTTTTTTATGCTTTTTGCAATCGAAACAATCCTTTTATTGTTTTCTTCGTCGATCGAGGTTATTATAATATCGTGATTTTTTATTATTGAATATAGTTCTTCATCACTTAAATTACTTACATCGGATTCAAAAAATCTCGCATTTTCGTATTTTGAAATATCCTTTTTATCAATGTTTTTGGAATAAACAGTGATTTTTCCACCACTATTTAAGAATTTTTCAAATCTTCTTTTTCCAACGCTTCCAAATCCAAAAATCAAAACTTTAAATCCGCTCAGGCCTAAAAAAACAGGAATCATATTTTCACAAGCAATTATTCAGTTAATAATGAATTATATATCTCATAAGTTTTTTTTGAAGAAATTTCCCAAGAAAAGTTTTTTGAATAATTCAAGCCTTCTTTTCCAAGAGATTTTCTTAAATTTTTATCATTTACAAGCAAGTTTATTTTATCTTTGAGAACTTTTGTATCTTTTGGAGAAACGATATATCCATTTATTCCATCTTTAATTAGTTCAGGAATTCCGCCGACATCAGTTCCGATGACTGCCTTTTTACAGGCCATTGCTTCAATAATGGTCATTCCAAGTCCTTCTGAAATCGAAGGAAGTACTAAAAAGCTGCAATTTTTTAAATACTCTGAAACTTCACTTTGTGATTTTTGTCCGAGCAATTCAACGTTTTCAATGTCATTTAATTTTATAAAATCCAGAATTTTATTATATAATGGGCCATTTCCAATAATTTTAAAATTAAAGTTGATATTTTTAATACTTTCTGAAAAATAAAAGATTCCCTTCTGTTCAACAAGGGATCCTACAAATAACCCGTAATCGCAATCTTTATTCGACGAATTAAATAATTCTTCATCAAATCCATTATATATGACGTTAGACTCGATATCAAAATTTGATTTTAGATTGTTTTTTAAAAATTTGCTAACACATATTATTTTTTCGGAATTGTTAACTGCATAGTTAAAAAAGTATTTTCCAAAAGTGCTTTTTGAGAGATTCAATACATCGCTTCCATGAAGTGTTAAAACTGTCGGAATACCGCATTTTTTGCCTAAAACTGCCCCCAAAAACCCTTGCGGAGCTGCATGGTGGCTGTGGATTAAATCTATTTTTTCGTCTTGAATTATTTTTTTTCCGATTTTATATCCATTTAAAATGTAACTTGGACCCCTTAATTTTGAAAAATAGGGAATTTTGTGGACAGTAACGTTTTCAAAAGAATTTTCAATGGTGTCTTCAAAACTGTAGTTTAAGATATGAAATTCGAATTCATCTAGTTTGTTTAAATTTTTTATTAAATTTTCAACGTGGATTGAAATCCCGCCAATAAAAGGATAGTATATTGATGGAAGTAATATTTTCAAAATAACACCGAAAAAAGAGATTAGTGGCTAGTTTTCCACTTTACAAAGATGTAGTGTTTTTGAGGTTCTTTTAGTTCCTCTTCTATTCTTTTTGAGAGTGGATCAACTATATTTTTCCTAACTCTATCTTCAAAATCCTTAAAGCTTTCAAATTTCTTTATTTCTCGTTCTTCTATTACTTTCCACATTGATGTTTTACCAATTCCTGGAAGTAACTGTAATGTATGCATCCTGTTTGTAATTGGCCCACAATTGTTTAAAAATTCAACGAATCGTTCTTCCTGAGCTTTAACTGCTTCTTTTATTACGTGAAGAAGTTCAGTTTTTGCAGTAGGGGTTAGTTGGTCGTATTTTAACATTTTTGACACGAACTCTACTTTTTCCCTTTTACCTTTACCGATATAGAGTTTTTCTGCAAGATCTGCAACCTGATTATCCTTAAAAGTTAATTCCATCATTACAAACTGTTTTTCACCAAAAGCCTGTGCAATCGGTTTTTTTTGGTGAAGTGGCCTAGTATCGTCAGGGTAGCCATATTCTAAGAAGTCCAAAACGTATGCGTAATCTTCAAACTCTCGTTTATTTTGTTCATGCCCCTCTCTCATACTTACACCTATCAATGTTGGAAATTAAAATAACATTACTTAATATCGAGTTAATTCAATAAAAAACTAATTGATTCAATAATAAAATGGTAGAAAAGCGTTATTTGAATTTACTAACTACTTCTAAAATTTCGTCCTTGTTTTCAGGGACGTCAACTCTGTAAAATACGATTTTCAGATCTTCTTCTGTTTCTGGAAGTAAGTCTATAATTTTAACTGCCATTTTTTCAGTTAGCCCTAAATTTGTGAGCTGTTCAAACATGGCATCAGCATCTTCTTTACTAATTGTTGAAAATTTTCTTAAATAGTCAAGTGAACAACCGTGTTCATAAGATAATTCGTCAAAATCTGCTCTTTCATCCATAATTTCGGTTGCATGAGCAATTGTTGTGTATTTTTCGGAAATAATTTCCTTTCCAATCATAATCTCCCTCAAAACAGATTAGTCTCAAAAAAAGATATCTAAAAATAATTATAATTTAGATTCTCTTAAGTGTTGCGGTCTAGCAATAATGTCTTTGTATTTTCCGCCATCTTTTACTCTAACTAAGAATGATCTTCCTCTTTGAGCAACAATAACTCCAGTTTTACCGTGGAATTTTGGGTGCGGCATTCCTTTCTGTACTGAAGGGTCGAGTACTACGTGAACTCTGTCTCCTTCGGTGTAGCATTTTAAAGCTCTTGTTAATGGAGCCATTCCTTTCTGTCTTGGGTGTTTCTGAAGTTTATATCTTGTTTTGCTTCTAAATCCTTCACTTTTTTGCATAATTATTCCTCCTAATGTGTTTCATGAAAATAATTGGCATAGTGTCTATCCTTTTTTTCACTACCAATATATAACCATTTCTATTTTAGATATTTTCTACATCATCATAGTCGTGAACATCCAAAACATCTAAAAATTTACAGATGCATTTATTGTTTAGCAATTCCGAAACGGAAGGAGTAGTTCTCCCTTCATCGCCGCTAATAAGTTCTTTGATGTATAATCCGCCATCGCAGAATATCTTAAGTTCAAAGTTATAATCATCAATCATATGCGGCCAAGCTTTATATACCTTACGTACACGCACGAGGTCAGCCCTTCGATGTGAGACTCTATCGGGCGTTCTTTGATCAATCGTCAAATCTTCGAGTTCATTTACTAATTCAGCCACTTCTTCGTTCGATACTTTTTCTTCACACTCAACATGGGCAAGATATGTTTTTTTATGCGGTTCATTTTTGAAGAAGTGAACGTCCTTTTTAACCCCGTATTCAACATTTATTATTTCAACAGTCTCAGATTCATTAACTTTTGAAGCAAGTTCTTCTAAATTAACTTTTCTTACTTTTGGCTCTTTTATTTCAATTACAAACGGCCTTCCATTTCCAAGCATTCTAACGTCGATATCTTCTCTTCCTGCACCGTGAAGTGCTTCTGAACTTCCTTTCATAACTTCCATAAACGGTTCTGCAATGATTTCTTCAACCGAAGTCATGTACTGTTTACCTGTGAAATTACATTTTTCACAGCCTTTTCCTCTGCACGCCCTACAGTGCCAGTGGCTTTGCGGGATTCCTCTAACGAGTTTTTTATATCTTCCTTTGATAAATACGGGGTTTACCTGAAGCGTAACTTTCTGGTTGTACGGGTTTACCATTACAACGATATCAGGATTTTCCTTGTCAACTCGCCTTTTAACTAACGGAACTACAACTTTTCCAAGTTCTCTTCCAAATTCCTGCCTTATACTTTCCATAAATGGAGTTTCAATCTCTTTTTCAAGTTCTTTAAACCTTTTTGGAAGTTTTGTACCAATCAAAAAACTGTCGAACTCGTATTCAGAAAGTGCATCAACTACATTTTCAGCAACTTTTTCAATATTTTCAGGTTCAAAAATTCCCTTACACCAAGGACAGAGGTCTTCACACTCTTCTGTTTTTTCGTATTCAGCTTCATCTTTAAATTTTGTTTCGTATTTCTCGATATCATGAATTAAATCAAGTTTTATTCCTGAAGTACCTGTTTTATGGAGTGCATACATCAGTTCTTTGATTTCTTCTAATTTTTCAAGATCTGTTGAATTCACTTCAGAAGTTTCAGATGATTCATTCATTTTTTCAAGGGTAGTTCTTAAATCTTCTTCAAGTTCGATTGCTTTTGCAAGTTTTAAGGCGTGTCCCCTCTCAAAATTACTCGACCTAATAAGTTTTCCATAAAGTCTTCCAAAACATCTGTCGCACAATGGGTATTTTTTTAAAACAGAATAATCTATATTCATATAATCTCACCAGGTGATTTCATGATAATAAATGCGGATCTACATATTCACTCAAAATATTCTATGGGAACTTCTAAGTATATGGATATCGGGAATATATTAAAATATGGTCCAGTAAAAGGTCTCGATTTAATTGCGACTGGAGACTGTTTACACGCAAAATGGCTCGAAGAAATCGAAAAATACGCGGATAAGCCACTTCTTCTTTCAACAGAGGTTGAGGATAGAAATCGAGTTCACCACTTGATATATTTACCACATACTTCTCAGGCTCACGATTTAAGAGATAAATTTTCAAAATTTTCAAAAAATATTGACGCTGATGGTAGGCCCAGAGTTTCATTAGGCGGAATGGAAATTTTCGATGCAGTACGGGATTTAGGCGGACTTATGGGCCCAGCTCATGCATTTACGCCGTGGACAAGTATTTACAAGTCATTTACGTCAATTTACAACTGTTATGGAAAAAAACCGGATTTTATCGAGTTAGGACTTTCTGCAGATACTGATATGGCTGATATGGTTGAAGAACTTCGAGATTTACCTTTTTTAAGCAATTCTGATGCTCATTCATTTTATTCCCACCGGCTTGGACGGGAATTTAACCAGATGGACGTGGATGAACTTGGCGGACTTGAAACGAACTTCGAAGAGATAAAAAAGGTTTTAAAACATAATAAAATAACGGCAAACTATGGACTTGACCCAAATCTTGGAAAATATCACTTAACCGCATGTACCAGATGTTTTACAAGATTTACATTGGAAGATGCCGTAGAAAACAATTTCAAATGCCCTGACTGCAAAGGAACGATAAAAAAAGGGGTTCATGATAAAACATTGGAACTTTCAAAGGATAAAAAAGTAATTCATCCAGATTTCAGGCCAGAATACCATAAAATAATCCCTCTTGCAGAAATAATTTCACTTGCAATTGGAAAGAATATCGGAACAAAATCTGTAGATACGATCTGGGAGCAGTATATTACAAAATACGGAAATGAGATTGATATTTTAATAAATGAAGATATAAACGAAGTTAAAAAAATAAATGAGCATGTTGGAAAGATAATTGAACTATTCCGAACAGACAAAATATATATCTACCCTGGCGGCGGTGGGGAATACGGCCACATCTCAAAAGTTCCAGTAAGCGTTAAGTGGTACAAACCAAAATTAACCCTTGATTCATGGGTAAAAAAATAAAATTAATTTAAATATTCTTTTAAAACTTTTGAAAGTCTTTTAATTCCTTCAACTATTCTTTCATTAGACATGTTCGAGTAATTCAGCCTAAATGAATTTTCATGGCCACCGTTTGGGAAGAATGATCCTCCTGGAACGATCGCAACGTTATTTTTAATACATTCATCTAAAAATTCACGTGCATTATAATTTTCAGGAAGTTCGACCCACGTAAAAAGTCCGCCTTCAGGATTTGTATATTTGAGACCGTTTGGAAATTCTTCTGCAATTGTTTTAATCATCAAATCTCTTCTTCCTTTGTATAATTCTTTTAATTTGGAGACTCGTTCATCAAAATCATAATTTTCAAGCATTTTTGAAATAAGCCTTTGAGAAAATGACGATGTGTGCAAATCCCCGCTCTGTTTTACAAGAATATATTTTTCAAGGATATTTTCTGATGCAGCAATCCACCCTACCCTCAAACCAGGACAAAAAGTCTTTGAAAACGTTCCTAAGTGAATTACAAGGCCATTCTGATCCATTGATTTTAATGAAGGCAACATTTTTCCCTCAAATCTCAATTCTCCGTAAGGGTTATCCTCAATTACCGGAATTTCATATTTTTCGATTATTTCCATGAATATTTCCCTTCTTTCAAGAGTCCATGTTTTTCCAGTAGGGTTTTGAAAATCAGGAATCGCATAAATGAGTTTTACATTCGATGTCGTTTTTAAAATTTTTTCAAGCTCTTCTGGAATCATTCCGAAGTCGTCAGTTGGAACTTCCTTAAACTGCGGTTCGTATGATTTGAATGCATTGATTGCTCCAAGATAAGTTGGACTTTCACATAAAACTACATCATTTTCATCCAAAAATACTTTTCCAGAAAAGTCCAAACCTTGTTGGGACCCGCAGACGATCAAAATGTTATCTTTTGTAACATCTGTTTTCAATACTTTATTCATTCTTTCTGAAATATACTGTCTAAGTGGGAGGTACCCTTCAGTTACGTCGTACTGGAGGGACTCTGGACCCAGTTCATCAAGAACAAGTACCGAAATTTCTTTTATTTCTTCTACAGGAAAGAGTTCCGGTGCAGGAAGGCCTCCTGCAAAAGATATAATTTCAGGATTCTGGGTAACTTTTAATATTTCCCTTATTTCCGATGATTTAATTTTTTCCATTCGTTTTGAGTAGCTTAATGCCATATGCGTTCCCCAAATTTTCGATAAAGATATATTTTTGGTAGTTCATAACATACAAATATACATTATATTGGTTATATGGTAGTATATCTTAATCTATATATACATTATAGTGCACGAGGAAAACCATGAATGACTTAAACGAAGTAATTTCTAAAAATCTGAAAATTATTCGTAAAAGAAAAGATCTGAGTTTAGATGCTTTATCTAATTTAACTGGAGTAAGTAAAAGTATGCTCGGTCAAATAGAACGAGGGGAGGTAAACCCTACAATTTCAACAATTTTAAAGATTTCAAATGGATTAAAGGTTTCATTCACATCCCTTTTAAAGAATGAAAAACCAGAAATTGATCTGATACATTTTGAAGAGTTAACTCCGGTTTTTGAGGGGGAATGCCATAAACTCTATCCAATAATTCCATTTGACGATGAAAACAGATTTGAAACATATATTGTTGAAATAAAGCCTGGACACAAGTATTATTCAGAAGGACACGTAAAAGGAACCGAAGAGATTATAACTGTTTTTGAAGGTGAATTGGCACTTAAAATAGGTGAAATTGATTATTTCCTTAAAAAAAATGATACAATCAGGTTTAATGCGAATAAATCCCACGTTTATGAAAATAAGGGTTCAAAACTTACAAAATTAAATCTTATCCTTCATTACGAGTAATTTAAAAATAGATTAAAAATAGGGAATAATATTAAAGATTCAAATTTATTCTTCTTTAATGCATGCTACAGGGCAAATATCAGCGCAATCGCCACAGCCAGTACATTTAGCAGGGTCAATAACTGCTTTACCATCATCTTTTTCTGAGATAGCGTTTTCAGGGCATGAGGGAACACAAGCTCCACATGCGATACATTCATCTTCTTTTACTACATATGCCATAATTACACCTCAATTAGTGTTTTTTTCGGGTTTATTTCCAATAAGCATTACATATTTTTATAGGTTTGTAAACTTTTCTAATTGCCACATGGTATTTATCTATCAAAAGAAATTGTATCATAAAAATAAAATGTGAAAAGTCATGAAAGAAAAAATGAACGGTATTTACGTTTTATGGATCACAATTTTTGTGACGATGCTCGGTATCGGGCTGATTTCGCCACTTCTCGCGATATTTGCAAAGTCATACGGATTATCAAATTTTCAGATCGGGCTGATTTTTGGCTCATTTGCACTAGCTAGAACGATTTTTCAGCTTCCTGCAGGAACTTTGTCTGATAATTACGGAAAAAAAGTATTTTTGGTTGGCGGAACCTTTCTTTATGGGGTAACTACTTTATTTTATGGTCTGGTATCGGGATTTGCAAGTATATTATTAGTTAGGACATTTACGGGGGTTTTTTCTGCATTTGTAAATCCCATTGCTGGGTCATATATCGCACAGATTTCTCCGAAATCAAAACTTGGAGAATATATGGGGGTATTTAATTCTGCCATAGCTCTTGGTTTTGGAGTTGGCCCACTACTTGGCGGGCTACTTGCAGACATGTATGGATTTTTGGTTCCTTTTTATGTAGGGGGATTTTTAGGGATAATTGCATCAATAATAGCATATTTTAAACTGGATGAAGGTCCCAAACCTCTGGAAAAACAAAAACTAGCATGGAAAAATTTATTTTCACTAGAATTTTTAAAAATGAGAAATTTTAGCGCAGCATTTATCATAAATATTGCACTAACAATTTCAAGAGGCGCGATTCTTGCATATCTGGCAATCTACGCTTATGATTACGGAATTTCTGCATTTAAAATCGGAGCAATGCTCGCAGCAATGAATTTTGTTCTCGCAGTAACTCAGAAAAAATTCGGAAAAATTTTCGACGAAAAAGGAAACAGCATAATATTACACGGAATTTTCATTGGTAATTTGGGAATGTTTGTTCTTGCAATGTCCACATCATTCACTGCAATGTTTATTTCATTGATTATTGCATCGATCGGAGCTTCAATGAGTACTCCTGGAATAAATTCAATTGCAATTCGAGATATTCCTCATGAAAGAAAAGGAGAAGCAATGGGACTTTACACCGCAAGTATAAATGTCGGAATCTTTTCTGGAGCAGTACTGCTTGGATATATCTCAGATATCGTTGGAATCTCAAACATGTATAAAATAGGGGCAGTATTTTCCTTTTTAATAAGTTATCTTGCATATATTTCTATAAAAAAATAAAAAACAGAATTAAATTTCCGATTCCTCTGCAAAAGCCCATTTTAATAGTGGGGGGGTTGAAATAATCGATATCGTGATAAATATCATTGTCGCAGCAATGAATTTTCCAACATTGGATTCGGAAATTACTCCTGCATGTATTGCAACCATAAGGTTGATTAACGCAATTTCTGCTCTTGGAATTGATCCGATTCCCATTTGAAGCGATTTTTTCATGTTCCATCCCATAATTCTGGCACCAAATCCTCTTCCAACAACTTTACTCACAATTGCAATTGCAGTTAGTACCAAAGCAAGGTAAAGCGCATCAAAATCTCCAAAAATTGTTAAATTAAGGGAAGCTCCTGTATACACAAAGAATAATGGAATTAATATACTGTAGCCTATTGTTTTTACATCTTCAATTAAATTTTTACCTTCAGGGGTTCTTGAGAGGACTAACCCTGCCATAAAAGATCCTTCAATAGCAGCTTCAAACCAATTCTCTGCTAAAAACGAGAATAAAAACATAACTGCAATTGCAAGGGACAGTATTCCTTTTTCTACATGGAGTTTTTCTGAAAATGAGATGAATTTATTTACAAATTTCATGGCGAGGAATCCCGTAATTATAAAGAAAATTGCGAATTTTCCTAAAAGTCCAAGAATACTACCGCTACCTACTGCAAATATAATCAGCATGATTCCTAAAAAATCATCCATAATACTTGCACTAAGCGATGCAGCACCAACTTCACTTTTTAGCACACCTAAATCCATCATTACTCTTACAGTAATCCCAATACTCGTTGCAGTTAAAACCACACCTCCTGCAAACGATTCGACACTACTGTATCCCATATACAGCATTGCAAAATAACCCATCACTAGTGGAACTAAAACACCAAAAACCGTGGAAACTGTCGCAATTTTGCCAGTTTTCTTTAAAACTGATAAATCTGTGTCAAGCCCACCTAAAAATAACAAGAATATAATCCCGAGTCTAGATAAAAAATCAAAAACTTCGTTATTGTGAATTGTGAGATGATCAGGACTTACTAATCCAAAAAATACCAGATTTCCAATTAGCATCCCCATAAGCATTTCGCCGAGAACGCCCGGAAATCCCAATCTATTCATCAGGTGGTCACCAAGTTTACCAAAAATTATCGCAATACCGATGGTAAACAACACCCAGCTAATTTCCATTAAAAACCCCTCTATTATTTACTGAGTTAAGCAAAGACTCAAAAATTTGTCAATCAGTATTTTTAAACTTATTTCGCCGATTAATCTTTCATCATCATCGAGCACCGCTAAAATCTGGATATTATATCTTTTCATTTTTAACAATGCTTCAAGTACCGTTGAATTATGGCTGATTGCAAGTGCATTTTTTTCCATAACTTCTTTTGCAGTTTTTGCACCGCCGATTACCGATTTCAAAGCTGAACGAGTACTTCCAATGTATAGATTATGTTTGTCCGGAGGCAATAAAAAATCTATAACACTTAAATATTTTATGACGCCAAGCAAACTACCTTCTTCTTTGCAATTTATAACCCAAACGTGATGTCTTGATCGTAAAAGTTCCATTACGTTAATAATCGGGTCATTACAACAAACAACAGGCATTGTGTTTATTGGCGGTATTACATGTTTCAATTTAATGTCATGATATTTTTCGAGTGCATTTTCAAGATTTTCCATATATTCACCCAAGAGTTTAAAGCCGATTTATATATCTTTTTGAAGATATAAATATTAATCAATTTTTTAGGGGGAGTCAATGCCTTTAAACGAAATTATTGGGGTTATTGGAAACTTAATTTCAAAAGGTTATATCCAAAAACAGAGCGTAATTGATGCATTAATGAGCGTTCCAAGGCACAAATTTATTCCTAAAGCCATGGAAGAATACGCATACATCGACAGCCCTTTAGGAATCGGATGCGGCCAGACAATTTCTGCAATACACATGGTTGGAATAATGTGTGAAGAACTCGATCTGGATGTGGGGCAGAATGTGCTTGAAGTTGGAACCGGTTCGGGGTATCATGCAGCAGTAGTTTCTGAAATTGTTGGTGAATCTGGAAAAGTTACAACGATAGAACGAATACCTGAACTTTTTGAAAAATCAAAGCAAGTACTCTCAGAACTTGGATACGAGAATGTTGAAGTGGTTTTGGGGGATGGTACAAAAGGATATTTGGAAAATGCACCATATGATCGGATATATGTTACTGCGTCTGGACCAAATGTTCCAATAGCACTTTTTGAACAGTTAAATGATGGTGGAATAATACTTGCACCTGTTGGAAGCCATTTTCAGACTTTAATGAGATACAAGAAAATAAATGGTAAAATATTCAAAGAAAAACTTCTGGAAGTTGCTTTTGTTCCATTAATCGGTGAAAATGGCTTTTGAGATTGATTATCCTTTTTAAATTTGATATATCAAAAAATCGACATACTTTTTTATATTTGAAAATAAAACTAATTTTGAAACGCTTATTAAATTAGGAAATACCAGAAAGGGAGAGATAGAATGAAAAAATTAGGAACAGACCTTTTGAAAAGAGGATTTGCTAAAATGGTAAAACACGGGGTTGTAATGGATGTTACAAACGTGGAACAGGCACAAATTGCAGAAGATGCAGGTGCTGCTGCAGTAATGGCTTTGGAAAGAGTTCCTGCAGATATTAGGGTACAAGGCGGCGTTGCAAGAATGTCCGACCCAGAAATGATTTTAGAAATTAAAGATGCAGTATCAATTCCAGTAATGGCAAAAGCAAGAATTGGACACTACGTAGAAGCGCAAGTGTTAGAATCAATCGGTGTTGACATGGTTGACGAGAGTGAAGTTTTAACTCCTGCTGACGAAGTAAACCACATCGATAAAAGAGCATTTACCGCACCATTCGTTTGTGGTGCAAGAAATTTGGGCGAAGCTTTGAGAAGAATTGATGAAGGAGCAGCAATGATTAGGACCAAGGGGGAAGCTGGAACTGGAAACGTTGTCGAAGCTGTAAAACACATGAGAGCAGTTAACGAAGGAATTGCAAGAGTTGTGGGCTACAAAGAAATGGGTCTTGAAGCAGAATTAATTCAAATGGCAAGAAACGAATTAAAAGTTCCAATGGAACTCATTTCAGAAGTTGCAGAACTTAAAAGACTCCCTGTTGTAAACTTTGCAGCTGGGGGAATTGCAACACCTGCAGATGCAGCTTTAATGATGCAGATGGGCTGTGATGGAGTATTTGTTGGATCAGGAATTTTCAAATCCGGAAACCCTGAAGTAAGAGCAAAAGCAATCGTTGAAGCAACCTACAACTTCGATAAAGCAGACGTAATCGGAGAAGTAAGCAAAAACTTAGGGGAAGCAATGGTTGGAATAAATATCGATGAAATTCCGGAAGAAAAGCTTCTCGCAAAAAGAGGTATCTAATTCTGCCTTTATCACTTCAATCTTTACTTTAAATTGAATTATATACTATCTTTTTAAATCTAAAACACGATAATTATTTGAAAAAATAATTTAACAAGAATATTGAACTACCGAAAGCTTTATATATAATGATACTATTATTGAGTATGCGAACAAATTGCCTCGGTGGCTCAGCCTGGTAGAGCGCCTGACTTGTAATCAGGTGGTCGGGGGTTCGAATCCCCCCCGGGGCTTGAGTTACCTTTATAAATAGGTAAGTTCAAATATAAGTCGTCTTATGGGCCTGTGGGGTAGCCTGGTCATCCTTTGGGATTTGGGATCCTGAAACCCCAGTTCGAATCTGGGCAGGCCCACCACTTATATTCCCGCGATAGTTCAGACTGGTAGAACGGCGGACTGTAGATCCGCATGTCGCTGGTTCAAATCCGGCTCGCGGGACTCACATATTCTTTCTGGGCCCGTAGCTTAGTCTGGTAGAGCGCCTGACTTTTAATCAGGCGGTCGAGGGTTCGAATCCCTTCGGGCCCGCTCAAAAAACACGTACATTGGAGTTCCAAACTCCAGCTGTTTTGATACGGCGGTCAAAGCGGGGGTGTCCATCCGATCCCATCCCGATCTCGGAAATTAAGCCCTCCAGCGATTCATTAAGTACTGCCATCTGGTGGGAACAATGTGACGCTGCCGGTCACTTCTCATTTCACATGCTCTGGTGGTGTAGCTCGGCCTATCATACAGGACTGTCACTCCTGTGACTCGGGTTCAAATCCCGGCCAGAGCGCCTTTTCTATTTTCAACATACGCAACATGGGCCCGTAGCTTAGTCTGGTAGAGCGCCTGACTTTTAATCAGGCGGTCGAGGGTTCGAATCCCTTCGGGCCCGCTCAAAATTATTTATTTCACATGCTCTGGTGGTGTAGCTCGGCCTATCATACAGGACTGTCACTCCTGTGACTCGGGTTCAAATCCCGGCCAGAGCGCTTTTTTAATAATATTCAAACTAATTGATATATTTGGATTTATTGTGAAAACATGTCCTACAACGACGAAGAATTCAACAAAATTTTTACAAAAGGAAAATTTTTAAAAAATATTATTTTTAATTTATTTAAACCCTATAAAAATCCAAAGTTTATCGGGGAAACTAAGAATCCAGAACTCGATGAGTGTATTTGTTGCGGGTTATGTGTTGATGTATGTCCAACAAACGCAATATCTGTTTTTAAATTTCGAGATATAATCTGTGAGCACTGCGGTGCATGTGCAAATGCATGTCCTGTTGATGCAATTGAAAAAAACCGATATTCAGTGGATCCTGAAAAATGTATAAAATGTGGGTACTGTTCAATATTTTGCACAATTCCAATTTTAAAAAATGAAATGCCGATTCCAAAAGTTCCCGAAGTTACAAAAGAATGTAATAACTGTAAATTATGTATTCAAAAATGCCCTAAAAAGGCAATTTCTTTTGAAAACGGTAAAATTTCAATAAATCCTGAAAAATGCAATTTATGCATGAAATGTGTTGAATTCTGCCCGCTTAATGCTTTATTATCCCCACAAGATGCACTAAAATCTAAAATTATCAAGGTAGATTTAAATTCCTGCATTTTTTGTAAAGATTGCGAGGAAGTATGCCCCGTTAAATAATAAAGCACTGAACTAGCCAATTATTAACATTTATATATTACTTTTTTAGAATAGGATAAATATCATACTCGAGGGGATCTTTTGAGGTACGGAATTTTATTTTCAGAAATTTTACTGTTTAGTATTGGCTTAAATGTTTTTGGCACATATATTGAAGGCATATATCTTTTTCCGCTGTATCTTGACAGCATCGGAACGATATTTAGTGCAATGATCTTGGGCCCGCACATCGGGGCACTTGTGGGCCTTATTACAAATCTGATAACAGGTATTTTTATATCTGAAGAAAATTTTCTTTTTGCAATTGTAAATGTTTTAATCGGAATTACTACTGGAATAATGCTCCATACAAAAATCATTAATTTTAAAACAATATTTTTGGCTGCGATAGTTGTATCCTTGATTTCTTCAATCTTGGGAAATATGGTTTCAATATATTTCTTTGGCGGAATAACTGAAGGAGGGGTTGGACATATTACCCAAACGATCATTGCACTTGGACAGGGTATCCCAACTTCCGCATTTGCCGCAGGACTTTATACGAATTTTGCAGATAAAATTCTTTCATTCATGGCGGCATTTTTTATAATATACCTATTCCAAGATACTCTATCGATATACGACTTAAAAATCGAGGATTAGGCTTTTAATAATTATTTTAAGGTTTTTTAGAATATCTGAATTTAACGTATGATCCTGTTTTAGATACTTTTTTACAAATTACTCTTCTTAAATAGCTTTTAATTTTTGAACGTCCAACGAGGTGTTTTTATATATTAAGTTTTATAATTAGTATATTCTCTATTTTTTAATCTAATGATAATTATTAAATAATATAATAAACACTAAATAATGTATTTCGGAGGTGTAATCTTGAAAAAATTAAATGGCATACTCGCTATCTTATGCATTATGGCGGCCCTCGTGTTTGCAGGATGTACTGAACAGCAAGCTTCAGAAGTATCTGAAGAAGAACCGATTGTGACAGTATATGTTGCATACGGAGGACTTGATTTAATTGCAGAAGAATTTGAAAAAGATACGGGCATAAAAATGGAATACGTGTCCCTTTCATCTGGTGAGGCACTTTCCAGATTAAAGGCTGAACAAAGTAATCCTTCAGCAGACGTATGGCTTGGAGGAGGAATAGATGCATTTATAAGTGCACAAAACGATGGATTACTCGAAGCATACAAATCTCCTAATGCAGAAGAGATTGATCCATTATTTGTTGAAGAAAATGGTTACTGGATAGGAGTTTCTCTTGTTACAATAGGAATTTTAGAAAATACCGATTTAATGACAGAAAAAGGATTACCTGAGCCAGAAACTTGGGATGATTTAATAACCGAAGATTACAGTGGTGAATTAATTGCATCAAACCCAACTGTTTCAGGTACTGCATACTTTACAATATGTGGAATTCTTCAAATGAATGGTGAAGAAGAAGGCTGGAATTACCTTGATAAATTCTACCAAAACACTCCGTTCCTTACAAAAAGGGGAAGTGGACCTGGAAATTTAGTAACTGCTGGTGAATACGCTTATGGTGTAGCACCTGATCCACACACGACATTAATCGCAAATTCAGAATTACCTGTAAAATCTGTATTTTTGGATAACGTTATCTGGTGGCCTTCACCAGTTTCAATAGTAAACGGTGCAAAACACCCTGAAAACGCAAAAATATTTGTTGACTGGTGTCTTTCAAAAGAAGGTCAGGAAGTATTGATGCAGGCAAGCCCTCGTGTACCTGTAAGGGGAGATATTGAAGTTATCGAAGGAGTTCCAAACCCTGAAGAACTCAATTTCATCGACATGGATTTCGTGTACTGGGGAGAAAACAGAGATAGAATTTTGGATGAATGGGAATCCCGATACCGAGAAATTTCAACTACTGAATAATTTTTTATCTATTTTTTTACAGGTGCAGTAAATGAAAGAACTTTTTAAAAAAGAAATGCTACCAAAAATTTACCCAAAAATCCTTGAAAATGGTTTTTATATCCTTGCGAATGCTTTTTTATTGTTATTCATAATGTACCCCATATTTGTTGTATTTATACAGTCGGTTTACGGCTCAAACGGTTTTACACTCGAATTTTATTCCAAATTTATTTCAGATTCGTACTATTTTAGTATTTTAAAAAACAGCGTCGTTGTAGCGTGCTTTTCAACACTAATTTCCATTGTATTAGGTTTTATTTTTTCAATAATCATTTTTAAAACGGATTTCAAGTTTAAAAATTTTTTTAAAGTCGCAGTTTTTCTACCGATAATCACACCCGGATTTATTTCATCACTCGCATACGTTTTTCTTTTTGGACGGCACGGGGCTATTACTTACGGGTTACTGGGGCTAGAACCAAGTATTTATGGCTGGAAAAGTGTCGTGATAATGCAGTCGATTGATTACACGACAACCGCGTTTTTTATAATTTCTGCGGTACTTCTGGGAATTTCTGGAGAATTTGAGGATGCTGCAAGAAATCTTGGTTCAAACGAATTTCAGGTTTTCAAAAAAGTAACCTTTCCCTTATTAATTCCAGGAATATTGAGCGCAGGGCTTTTGATATTTATGCAATCAATGGCGGATTTTGGAACTCCAATAATCGTTGGCGGAAATTTCAATACCCTTGCAACAGCATCATATTTTGAGATAATTGGAAGATACAACACACAAATGGCATCAACTCTCAGTGTGGTACTTCTTTTTCCATCATTGGCCCTTTTTTACCTATATTCTAAATACCACAAAGGTTATGGTCTCAAAAAATCCAAATTAACAAAATATTCACTTAGCAACTTACAAAAAACAGTTCTGGGGATTCCAGCAGTATTTTTCTCAATAATTGCGTATCTTTTGTTTTTCGCAGTTTTTGTAGCATCATTTACGAAGAGTTTTGGCCACAACTATGCATTGACACTAGATTATTTTTATGAAGCAATTGGCGCAGGACAATTGGCAATAAAAAACACGTTAGTATATTCCCTATCTTCAAGCATTTTGGTGGCGTTTTTAGGTGTTGCTTATTCATATATTGTGTATCGCGGAAAGTTTTTCGGCCGAAAGCTAATGGATCTGATAATAACCCTTCCTTTTGCAATACCTGGAACTTTTATGGGTTTAGGTTACCTTTTAGCGTTCAATAATTATCCGTTGTTACTTAACGGAACATCTTCAATTATAATTTTGAATTGTATGGTTCGAAAGCTTCCATTCTCATTTAAAACGGGAAATTCTGTACTGTCACAAATAGAAGAATCTGTTGAAGAAGCATCTCTTAATCTTGGTGCAAATCGGTTAAAAACATTTTACAAAGTAGTGCTGCCTTTATTAAAACCTGCAATAATATTTAGCATGATATATACCTTCATTGCAACAATAAAGTCGTTAGGTTCCATAATTTTCTTAATGACTGCAAATACAAAAGTGTTATCTGCAATGGTGTTCGAATCAACGATAAATCGGCAGCTCGGTGTTGGAGCATGCTATTCAATGTTTATGGTTATACTCTCGATAATTGGAATTTTAGGGATATTGAGATTGAAAGGGGATAAACAATGGTTTTAAAACTTGAAAATATTTCAAAAAACTTCGAAGAAAACACGGTTTTAAAAGATATTAATTTTGAATGCGCAGAAGAACTTGTATCTCTTGTTGGTTCTAGCGGGTGTGGAAAAACAACGTGTTTAAGGGTTATAGCAGGATTTGAAAAACCTGATCAAGGCAGACTTTTTTTGAATGGTGAAGATATAACAAATCTTCCACCAAACAAGCGAAATATCGGGATGGTATTTCAAAACTACGCATTATTCCCACATTTAACTGTTTTTGAAAATATTGCATATGGTTTAAAGCTAAAAAATCTAAGCAAAAATGAAATTTCAGAAAAAGTAAAAAATTCAATAGATATTGTGAATTTAGGGGGATATGAAACATATTCTATCGAAGAATTGAGTGGTGGGATGCAGCAACGGGTTGCAATTACAAGAGCAATGGTAATTGAACCAAAAGCAATGCTTTTAGATGAACCTCTTAGTAATTTAGATGCAAAACTCAGGATAAAGATGAGAAAAGAGCTTAAAGAATTACAAAGAAGTCTCGGGATTCCAACGATTTATGTAACACACGATCAAGAAGAAGCACTAGCATTATCCGATAAAGTTGCAGTAATGAATAAAGGGATAATTGAACAGTTTGGAAAACCTTATTCAATTTATTCAACTCCTAAAACAGAACATGTGGCCAAATTTATTGGAATTGTTAATGAAATTCCCCTTTCGATATTAAAAGAATTAAATATTGAAAATTACGCTGATAAAAAGTATTTTGTAAGGCCGGAATCAATGAAATTTGGAAACGGAAACTTTAATGGAAGAATTTTAGATCAAGAATTCTTGGGCAGTATTACAAGATATGTTATAAAGCACGGTGATTTTTTATTTACCATTCAAACTAATAATTCAACAGATTTTAGAACAGGCGATGAAATTTCATTTGATTTTGATAAGAACAGTATTATTTCAATTTAATTCTTTTTAACAAATTTTTAAATACTCTTCAACTATTTTTTGATAGTTTTTATTAACTTCAAACTCAGAAATATTATAAAATGAACCTTTCTTCCAGTTTTCACACGTAATTTTATCAATATTTAATTTTCTTAAAAAACCGCAGTTTCCATTTAAAATAAAGTTTTTAAAATATTCTAATTCAATATTGAATTTATTTTTTAAAAATCCATCAAAATAATTATAAATTAAAGCATTTTCTTCGATTGAAATATTATTTTTAAGCCTTATCTCGTATTTCCAGATATTGTCAAGATACAAATGAAGTTTATATCCTTTTAAAAAAGATTTTTCAGAAATGGCGCTATCTTCAAAATACTTTTCAGGATCCAAGTTATAAAAATGAGTAATTTTTCGCTCAATCTTTGAAAAATATCCAATATCCGGCACACTTGTTCCAAAATAAAAGTTATCTAAATCAAAATTATCCGTAGGGCAATTTTCAAGAAATATCTTAGATAGAACAAGATGGGAGTACATATTTGGCATAATATTACCTATTTCAAATGTTCAACCGAATCATCGTCTGGAATATATCGTAAAAAGTTATTTCCAATTCTTGCATCATACAATCCGGCTTTGTTTGTGTAAGTTAGTATTAAATTCATCAAATCTTTTGATTTTAGGTTTAAATATCCTTTTGAGCATTCTTTTTCGTTAAAATATTCATTAGGATCAGTTATGATTCCATTTTTAAATACTGCAATTGGAACCTCTTCTCCTGAATGAATCAGCGTTCCAACGGAGGGTGTAGAGTGATCAGCTGTAACAATGATTAATTCTTCACTTAGTTCATTTATCGTTTCAAGACATTTATCTAGTTTTTCGATAACTTCAACTTTATTAACTGGATTTTTAGTATGTGCCGCTTCATCGGGTTCTTTAGTATGTATATGTATAAAATCGTAATTTTTTAATTCAATTCCTTTTAAAAATGCTTTTTCAAAATCTCCTTCAGGATAGTAATCCATTTTTAATAATTTCGACAGGCCTTTAAAAACGCTGCTTTTTGCAACTATTGCAGCATTCATGCCCCAACGATCTTTAAAAGAGTCAAGTTCAGTTTTTCTGCCGGCCCACTTTGTAAGCAAGAAATTTGCAAGCTGAAGTCCATTTTCTTTTCGTTCAATATTTATTGAATGGTTTTCCAAGATTTCAGTACATTTTAAAAGATATTCATTCAATATTTGGGCTGTTTTTTTTGCATTTTCAAACTCTAGCGACTTTGAAATATTTTTGAGTGGTTTTACTTTTAAAACATGCCTTTCTCGATAAAATGGATCGCTATCCGATATTTTATCAGATATTATGTAATCTTTAGATATTATTTCTAAAATACAGTGTGTATCAAAAGAATAGTGTAATTTAAATTCATAATTTTCAATTTTTTTCGGGAGGGAACTTATAAGCTGTTTTATTTCGTCTGTTGAAATATTCTTAGTACGCCTGTCTTTTACAAAAAACCCATTATTCTTTTCTACGTATCCAAAAGTAGCTCTCAAATAGATTGAATTGTCGTTAAGTTCGATATCTTCGCCTAAAGCTTCGATAACGCCTCTTCCGGGAAATTCAGACAAGCTGTATCCCCAGAGCAAAAAATGAGCAACTTCGGTTCCAAGGGGAACGCCGTTTTTATACGGGGTCATTAACCCAGTTCTGCTTTTTTTCGCAAAAGCATCTAAGTTTGGAGTTTTTGCATATTCTAGTGGAGTTTTATCGTTTAAAATACAAGAAGGCCTATCTCCAAGCCCGTCCAACAATACAAGTAAAGTTCGCATGTTACGTTCATTAAAGAAACTTTTTCACTGTTTTGAGGTATTTAAAGTTATTTTGGTATCCTTTCTTTAATATTTCAATGGATGCGGGATATATAAACTCGTTTAAAATTTTTACGATTTTTTCCTTTTCAAATATTACTTTACCATCCAGATCACGGTAATTTCCACTAAACATGCATGAATACTGGTTTTGGCCTTGTTCCCAATTA
Organism: Methanococcus maripaludis C5; assembly: GCF_000016125.1. Taxonomy (GTDB): domain Archaea; phylum AGJL01; class Methanococci; order Methanococcales; family Methanococcaceae; genus Methanococcus; species Methanococcus maripaludis_D. Next base: position 1,509,866 of record NC_009135.1, on the reverse strand, counting down.
TCTCCAATAATCTCTTTTATTTTGGATCCTTCTTCAATGTCTTTTACTGGAAAAATGAGTTCAACATCGAATTTTTCGCATATTTTGTAGTATGTTTCAAGAGTTTCTTTAAATTGGTCGATTTTAAAGTCGTTATCGTGAAGTATCCTCTCTCCACTAATGATTTTTTTTCCAAGATGTTTTGCAAGAGGGACCCTTAGCATTCTTAAATAGGCATGACATCCAATACACGGCGTGTAATATCCATATTTTTGGACGGCATATGCAACAAATCTTCCGTTAAGTGCATTCCAGAGTTTTGGTTCAAAAATAAAGTGAAGGGGCAGTAAATACTTATTTTCGTAAGATTCTTTAATTTTTTTATTTATTACGTCCCAGTTTCGATAGAATATTTCTTTTTCACCGTAGTCGGTACCCGTAAATCCTAAAATCGGTAAAACCGCATCAATGTCTTCATTTTCAAAAGCTTTTATAATCGCAGCCGCGCTATCTCTTCCAGAAAATTCTCCAATTACGATTTTTTCCAATTTAATTCCGTTTTCTTCTATAATTTTTAAGCAATCTTTAGATAAGGTCAACTCTTTAAAAGATTTTTTAAACTCGATATCCAAAATAACACCCAATAAATTAGAAGTACTTACTTTATCTATAGTATTCAAGGTATTTATTCAACATGTTTTTCGTATTTTTTATTTCTTCAACATTCATCAGTTCAATAAGCCAGAAATCGCAGCCAATATCTAACAGGCCGTCTAAAACAGGTTTTAAATATGTTAAATCTTTTGGAGCAACATGTCCTATTTTATCGCACTCTCGCTCGTAAGTATGGACGTTGTAAATTTTATCTGAAAATAGGTTTATACAGTTCATTCTGTTTTCATACGGTGTATGTCCGATATCAAACGTTATTTTGCACCCGGTTGCTTCTGCAACATTTATTACATTTTCAGGTTTTGAAGAAAATCCCTTTCTTAAATTTTCGATACAAAGTTCAATGTTTCTTTCTTTAGAATATTCGTTTAATTCTGAAACATTATCTAAAAGAGTATTGTATTCGGGTTCTTTTCCATTATGGAGATGTATCGTTAAATAATCTGCTCCAGGGATATTATTAATTACATTTTTTAGTGTTTTAAGTCCTTCGGTTTTATTTGGGGTTCCGATATCTACGATAGGTGCGTGAAATCCAGTAAGTCCACTTTTAAAATGTTCATCAATATTGGGACAAAAATGAAGGCCCCAATCGGTAAATTCCACTCCTTTTTCAGGTTTTGAAAATCGCATGCATGTTCCTATCATATGAGCACCGATACACACTATAGCAATCAAGATATATAAAATTGTCATTAAGTTATCTAATAATTAGCACTCAGTGGTAAAATATATGTCTTTGAAAGATTGATATTTTTATGTGGAAAACTAAATTTGGGGGTTAAACTACATTTAAACGAAAAATAGGGGTTAAAATATGAATGCAGTATTTGAAAGAAGGAGTGTTCGACAATACACGTCTGAAGACGTTTCAGAAGAAATTATTGATGATTTATTAAAAGCAGCAATGTCTGCACCGAGTGCATGCGACCAAAGGCCTTGGGACTTTGTTGTGGTTCGCGATAAAGATACTCTTTCAGGAATTTCTAAAATAAGTAGTCACGCAGAAATGTTAAACGAAGCACCAGTTTCAATCGTAGTTTGCGGAAACATGGGGAGAGTAAATGGTTCTTGTAAACAGTTCTGGGTTCAGGACTGTGCTGCAGCAACTGAAAATATATTAATTGAAGCACAAGATCGAGGGATAGGTGGGGTATGGCTTGGAATTTACCCTGTGGACGAAAGGGTCGAAAAAATGAGAAAAGTTTTACATGCACCCGAAAATGTGATTCCTTTTTCAGTTGTAGCGTTAGGACACCCTGCAGAAAAGCCAGTTCCTGTAGAAAAATTCGATAAAGAAAGAGTACACTATGAAAAATGGCAGATTGGGTACTTTTAATTCTTTTTTAATTTTTAAAATTATGAAAAACGATTTTCATCCTGAAAGAATCATTACTTTTTTATTTTATCAGGGTTTAGTTTATACAGCAAAAATTTTCGTATTATTTTAAAAGGTGGTTTTAATGAAAACGGTTTCGATAATAGGCGGAACGGGGTATACGGGTTCAGAACTTTTAAGACTCCTTTCAAATCACGACAAAGTCGAAGTTTTGAATGTAACATCCAGAAAAGAAGCTGGAAAAAAACTAACGGATTTTCACCCCCAGGTAAGAAATTTAAGAAATTATAATGATTTGGAATTTCAAAATATTGCTCCAGAAGATATTGATACAGACATCGTGTTTTGTGCAACTCCCCATGGGGCATCGATGGCAATTGTTCCTACATTACATGAAAAAGGAATTAATATAATCGATTTAAGTGGGGACTACCGGTTTGAAGACATCGAAATGTACGAATCATGGTATGGATTGAAACACACTGGAAAAATAGAATCTGCAGTTTATGGTCTTCCAGAACTTCACAGGGAAAAAATCAAAAAGTCAAAAACAATTGCAAACCCTGGATGCTACCCAACAGGAGCAATTCTTTCAATGGCGCCGCTGGTTGCAAACGATCTTGTTGATGAACGAATTATTTTTGATTCAAAGTCCGGAGTAAGTGGTGCAGGTGTTGTAGCAAGTCAGACTACGCATTTCCCAAATGTAAATGAAAATCTTGGAGCATACAAAATAACGAAACACAGACACAGCCCTGAAATTGGAAAAGAACTTGAATATCTCGGAAATAAAAGATTAAAAGTTTCATTTACGCCACACTTACTTCCTGTTACAAGAGGAATTTTAACCACCGCACACTCATACTTAAAAGAAGACGTGAGTAGAGTTGATGTAATCGAAATTTACGAAGAATTCTACAAGGATGAATTTTTCGTAAGAATTTTTGAAGAGAGTATGCCCTCTTTAACTGGAGTTCGTGGAACTAATTTCTGCGATATTGGCGGATTTGAAATCGACCAGCACGGAAGAATTGTCGTGGTTTCAGCAATAGATAATCTTGTAAAAGGAGCAAGCGGTCAGGCAATTCAAAATATGAATATTATAATGGGGTTCGACGAAAAAGAAGGGTTAAGTGTCGGAGGTATGAGACCTTAAATTATTTTAAAATATTTTTTTATTTTCTTATTACGTTAAATCTTCCAGCAGATGAGTGTTTTGGAAGTACTTCTACACCGAGATGTTTCAAATATTGATACGTTTTTGTATCAGTTCCATGAATGTAAATTTCCCCTAAATCTTCAACAGTGTTCACATCGATTGAAGTGTAGAACGAATGACATTTTATTACTTTTAAATCGTTTTTTTCAGCTTCTTCAATATGTTTCAAAAAACTAAATCCTTCAAATTGTGTTTTCATACAATCTTTTGGGTTTAATAAGAGTAAATTAGTGCCTCCTCCTCTAGAAGGACATATAACTATTGAATTTTCAACTGATTTACTGGTGATTGTTTTTAAATTCTCTTCTTTTAATAGTGGGACATCTGCAGGGGTTATTAAAATAGAATCCTCTTTTATAAATTTTAAAGAAAAGTTTATAGCTTCGTTTAATCCTTTAACGTTGCTTTCTTCTCTAATTGGGATTATTCCAAGATTTTTTGAAAATTCTAAAATTTCTTCGTCCTTACTTACAACGTAACAGGCGTCAGAACATTCTTTTACGGTTTCGTAAGTATCAAGAAGAATGTTTTTTATGAGTTCTATTCGTTCATCAGAACTTAAAAATTCTTTCAGTCTTGATTTAACATTTGATAGGGGGGATACGGGTATTAGTGCCGCTAACATCTTTTACCACAACATTTTAAAACGATGATTAGTTTGGGGGTTTAAATTATATAAATAACATTGCATTTGAAAACGCGCTCAAATCGCCAGCTTCTCCGTGTCCGGAGTATATTTTTAAAACCCCTTTTTTATAAGCTATTTTTTCGAGCAAATTTATGGATTCTCGTAAATTTATTAAGTTTCCTGTTGGAAGATCACTACGTCCAACACCGTACGCAAATAGTGTATCTCCGGTAATTAACGAATCTTTATACAAAATACTTATTCCTCCAGCGGTATGCCCCGGAGTATGTATAATTTCAATTCCAATTTCTTTTAATTCTGATTCGACTTCGCCAATTGTAAAAATATCTTTTGGAGGGGTTAAATTTACTCCAAAAAGCCGACTAACTGTTACATCACTATTCTGTGCAAGGTCTTGTAATTCTGATTCATGGATTAAAACAGGAGCGTTAAATTCTTCCTGAAACAGATAATCGCTTCCAACATGGTCAAAATGGCAGTGGGTGTTTATAATATAATCTATTTTGTCAGTATACTTTAAAACATCCTTTTTTAAATGTTCAAAAGTCCCAGGAGTTCCAGGATCTACTAAAATAACTTTTTTATCCACTATCAGGTACGAATTTGAATCATAACCTCTTCCATTTAATTTATAGATCAAATTATCACCTTTTTATCTCAAATGGATGCAATCTCCAACGTTAAATACTTCAACATAATTTCCAGTATCGATGTGAATCCCGTTATACGAAATGTCAACAACTTTTCCAGTTACTGTTTTTTCAAGTATTGTCAAATTCACATCTTTAAACATGGTTTTTGAGTATTTTTTGTATTTTCCAAGAATCAATTCGTCATCAAGTTTTAAATTTTTAACAAATACTTCAATAAATTTTTTTAAAATTAAATCAACGTTAAATTTTAAGTTTTCTATTTCTTTTAATGATGTTCCGATCTTTTTAATTTCTGAATCAATTTCGTTATTGATATTTATTCCAATTCCGAGTACCAAATAACCATTACATACGTTTAATTCAGTTAATATTCCACATATTTTTTTATTTTCAAATAAAACGTCATTTGGCCATTTTATTTCAAAATTTTTATCTGAAAATTCTTTTAAAGTTTCTACAACAGAAATTGATCCAAGAAAATTTATTTTTTCAATTTTTCCAACGTCTTTAATATCCATTAAAACTGAAAAATAAAGTCCACCTTTGTTAGAAAACCACGATCTATCCAGTCGGCCCTTCCCGTGAGTTTGAATTTCTGAAACTACGATTTTATTTCTTTTACCCAATTTTCCCAAATCGTAAGCGTAAAGATTTGTGGAATTTATCGTTTCGTTAGAAATTATCTCAAAATCCAATTTAACCACACTAGTAATTTTCAAATACATTTAAGAAAAATTCGTCAGCTTCGACTTTTCTAACGATTTCAGGAAATACGTACGTATTTTCTTTTAAATCTTTTCTAAGCCTTCCAACAACGAGTACAATGTCCCCTTTCTTAAAATTTTCCAATTTTTTAGCCATTCCCTTAAATCCTGAAACTCGAATATCATCAGTTAGGTCTTCGACAGTAACAGAACAGAATTCTTTTGCAATATTCGAATATTTTGAAACAATTACGCCGTACAATGCAACCCTTGAAATCTTTTCCGAGTTTTCGGTTACAATGTAGTTTGATTCCCACTGGCCTTCGGTTTCAACAAATTTTCCAGAGGTTATTTCTTTTATCGGTATTTTTTTTACAGGTATCCTCATGATAATACACCGTTAAATATCGTAATTTTCTATTTTTTCCATAAATTTCCCAAGTAATTTTGGCGAAGACTCGCTAACATCGACAACAGCTTCTGAAAATATGATAAGCCCTTTTGGAGTTATCTTTACAGTTCCAAAAACTAAAACACGTGAACTAGAGGCTATTTCAATGGATTTATTCTTAGACACAAGAATTTTTCCAGAAGAATCTTCAATTTCTAATTTATCGTAATTTTCTTCCTTTTCAATTCCGATAACCGTTCCAATCAATGCAATTTTGCCGTCAATCAATGATTGGTTGATATCTCCAATTTTTTTAAGTTTATACATGATTTATCCCTTTAATTTATTGTTAAATTCATCCATAACGTTTATTTTATTCCATGAATTACATCTAAATGCAGTATCTTTTAGATATTCATCATATATTGTAAATCCAGATGCCAAAATGTCCAACCCTAGCATTTTTTCGTTTAAAACGTCCAAAATATTTTCATCATCGATAATCATTCTTTTAAGTTCGTTAAAGTCCAGATATTCCGTGCTGTCGTTTAATGTAGTTCTGACTGTGTCTGAGCCATCATCAAGAGTGCATGTGGATAAAAACAGCCATTTTAAATTTTCATCTTCTTCATCGACTTTATTTCCACATTTACAGACTGCATAACCTTTTTTTAGAACCATTTTTTTATTGCACTTATCGCAAACAGGAAAGTAAGGTTCTTTTGAATGAATTGCAACAATTAAACCTCTTAATTCCGCACCCATTCCTTCTTTTAGTTCGGAAATAAGTTTTCTCGAAAAATCGTTTCGTTTAGCACTGGATTTTTTTAGGAGTTCATCAATTACTGGCAAATCTGACTCGATTTTTGAGATTTTACCCGATTTTGAGAGTGCCAAATGAATTCTATCTTTATATTTTTTTGGAGCATGCGCATTTTCAATTAATATTGCATCTCCTTCGTTTAAATCGTTCAAAAGATCGATCTGTTCAGACCATAATGATAAAAGCCCCCTTGCAGATCCATCATTTACAACGACATTTACAACTGGGTTTCCTGACACGATCTTTTCTTCAAAGATCTTTTCAATTCTAGCGATCGAAGTTATTTCGATCATTTTTTCGATTATATCGCTCAATTTTATGGTTTCGATATCTTTAGTTTGGGACATATTTTCCAATTTTTCAGAAGTTTCTAATATATCATCAAGACAGGAGTCTTTTTGAGGCATTTAGTTCACCGATTAGTTTCAAAGTTATATCACAAGTTTTAGTTTTATTTCAAAACAATTAAAAAATGTCAAAATTTAAAATAAGCCATGATTAAACTTATGATATATTATAACAAAATTTATTTATATTTTTTATCTATAAAATTTAGAATACTGTTATGAATTAACACGCTTGGTGAAACAATGGTTGGTACTCCTCTTTTTTCAAATGCTAAGAAAATACTGCTTCTTGGAAGTGGGGAATTAGGAAAAGAAGTAATTATCGAGGCTCAAAGGTTTGGTGTAGAATGTATTGCAGTTGATTCTTACGAAAACGCGCCAGCAATGCAGGTAGCACACAGATTTCACGTAATCGACATGAAAGACGCTGGGGCCTTAAGGGAAGTAATTGAAAGGGAAAAACCTGACTTGATAGTTCCGGAAATCGAAGCAATAAACACGGATACATTAAAAGAAATGGAAACAGAAGGATACCACGTAGTTCCAACTGCAAATGCTACAAAGCTTACAATGGACAGAGAGGGAATTAGAAGACTCGCATTTGAAAAATTAGGATTAAGAACTGCAAAGTACGAATTTGCAGAAAACTTAGAAGAATTAAAAGAAGCAGTTCAAAGAATTGGAATTCCTTGTATTATAAAACCAATCATGTCATCATCCGGAAAAGGACAGAGTACGATTAAATCTGAAGGTGATATCGAAAAATCGTGGGATTACGCGAAAAGCGCTGCAAGGGGAATTGGAACAAAGGTAATCGTTGAAGAATTTATTAAATTTGACTATGAAATTACCCTTTTAACTGCAAGGACTGCTGAAGGAACTCGATTTTGCGAACCAATCGGCCATATTCAAATTGATGGGGATTACCACGAAAGCTGGCAACCTCACCCAATGTGTGCGCCAACTAAAGCAAAAGCACAGGAAATGGCAAAGAAGATAACTGATGAACTTGGTGGATACGGTATTTTTGGAGTAGAACTCTTCGTTTTAGATGATGAAGTGATATTTAGTGAAGTATCCCCAAGACCGCACGACACAGGAATGGTTACAATGGTAACTCAAAAAATGAGCGAGTTTGAAATTCACGCAAGGGCAATTTTGGGACTTCCTGTAAACGTTGATATATTGTTTCCCGGTGCAAGCCACGTTATAAAGTCAGAAATTCTAAAGTGGGCTCCAGAATATGAAATTCACGAAGCTTCAAAAGTAAAAGACACAAAGATAAGATTATTTGGAAAACCAATCGCAAAAGTTGGAAGAAGAATGGGTGTAGCGCTTGCAGTGTCAGATAACGTTACAAAAGCAAGGGAAAATGCAGAAAAAGCAGCGCACCTTGTAAACATCAAATAATTTTTATTTTAGTTTATTTTTTATTTTTAATTTAAACGAGTTTTACAACATAAAAGACCAAGAATACCCAAAATGCAACTGCAAAAAAGCCTTCTTTTTTTCTAAATGTATAATTTGATGGATAAAGTGCCTTACATCCCATTGGTGTTATGCAGTCACCCACGATATGTGATAAATAACCGATAGCGATTGGAATTATGTAAAATTCTAAACCCTGAAATGTCGTAAAAGACGTCGAAATTATATTGTACAAAACCCATGCAAAAACCGAAATCGCAATACTTTTTCCAAGTAAGTTGTTATTTGTAACCATTATCAAAGCAATCAATGACGCCATTATCGGGGATATTATCGATAATTTAAACGTTAAATACCCTAAAATAACTGACATAATGCCAAGACTAAAAAAAGTATGTGTAATCCCCCTATGTTCTGCATAATATGGAATAACGTAAATTAAACCGCTTAAAACTGCTGCAATAAAAAATCCTGTGTTAAAATATTCTGGCCTAAATAAATATGCCAAAATCGAAACTAAAATAAGTCCTCCAGAAATGTAGAGCCCCCTTTGAACTATTTCTGATTTTACGTCATGATCCAGATCAGGATAAAGTGCTCCCGCAACCAGTAAAAAAATTTGTTCAGGAGCTGAAATAAATGGAAGCCCCATTATTATTCCAAGAGTAATATGTCCTTTCCAGTTCATCTAACCACCAAAAGAAGCCCCTGCCTCTTTTTGGCAGGTTTAAATTAAGGATATTGCATCAAATTTATTTCTAATCCTAATTAAGATTTCAGGAATCATGGTAGTAATTACTGATTTGTCAGCACTTTCAAGAGCCTTTTTATCACTACCATTGCAAGCATATGCATTTATTCCGTTATCATTTAAGATTTTGACGGTCGCATGCTCAACCCAAGGGTCAACATCGCTTACGTATAATTCTTCAGGTTTCAGTGTATCTGCAATACTCCATGAGATGTACCTTCCACCAAGAACCCCTACTTTATCGCAATTTAACTCTTCTTCAAGAGAATCAAGTGTTTTTCCAAAGTACGGCGAGTTATACATTCCACTATTTGTAACTGCTACCCAGTGGGCGTCACCCATAAAATAGTCCCCAATCATTGAAGGATATATCATATGGTTTCCTTTGTAGTTTAAAAATCTACTGCTTTTTGCAAGTACTTTTAATAGTTCCCTGTTTGCAATACAGATGTTAATTTTTTCAGCTTCTTCTTTCATTATTTTTAAAACTCTTGGAAGTCCAAAGTTGTTCCTTCTAGCTTCTTTAATATTATGCCCACACATGTATCCGTGATGGTTACCACTAAATCCTGATAATATTACGTTTAATCCACTTCTAAGTCCAACTCTACATTCATCTTCATATGCACCGTTTGTTGCAACAACTCCCCCTTTAACAAGGATTCTCGAAACCGCAACTGCTTTTGCAAAATCTTTAAGTCTGTCTTTTGACCTGTTAAAAGGCCCTCCTTCGACTACGAGTGCATCAACTTCCAAGTCGTTGCAAGCTTTTAAACCAGATATTAATTCTTCGTAACCGTCTCCGATATGGAATATTCCTTCAACTCCCCTGCCAAATTTATGGGCTGCTTTTGATACATCTTCCATTTCAGAAATGTCTGCACCATGATCACAGGCACCCTGTTCTTCAA